>NZ_JBQSVP010000003.1:0-71099 GCF_052376345.1 Psychrobacter sp. AOP5-GZ1-6
AAAAATTCATTGGCTATGTGTTCCAACCATTTTTATCAGCCTGTTAGGTGTCGGGATGTCACTCTCTGTCTGGTTTACCTTAGTACTTAGCGCCTTGGTTTTATTGTTTTATATGCAATTATCTACGCCACTATTCTTAGCCATGGGTATATTCATCTTACTATGCTTATCTGTGATGGCGCTGTTACCTTTAGGCTTCAAAGTTTGGGCAGGTATATTCATTGTCGCTTGGATCGGACAGTTTGTCGGTCATAAAATCGAAGGAGAAAAGCCTTCATTCTTCAAAGATCTACAGTTTTTGTTAATTGGGCCAGCATGGGTCGCCAATAGCTTAATGAGCCGCAAAAATAGTTGATATCATTTATATTTTTTGTCTTCTTAAATACAAAAATCGCTATCCAACCAACAGTTGGATAGCGATATTCGTATTACAGTTGTCTAAATAGCGTGAAGCGTAACTTGCTGTGTCTCTTTATCTATTGACTGTCTTTCTAAGACAGCAAACAACTAGCTAGGCGCGCAAACAACTACAAAACCTCAATAAAATATACATCGGTTTAAGTCTGAATCACCGCATTATACTTCTAAGCTTTTCTCTACTGACAGTACTTTGCGACGTGCTAATGCAAGGTTAGCTTTTGATTTATCAAGTACCAAATAAATAAACAAATCTTCGTGGTTATGTGTAGGACGAATGATATGAATCTGAGATTCTAAAGTGATTAACATATCGTCAATTTCACCTTTAATACCAAGCGATCTCATGGTAGCAACTTTTGCTTTTACGACTTGTGCGTTACCTGCTGCGGCAAGCTCTAAATCAATACTACCACCAGCACCGGTCATACCTAATACCATACCTGACATGTAGTCGACAATACAGGCACCCATAGCACCATCAAGACCCATTAACTCTTGTAAAGACGCATCGATATTTGACATATTTTCTCTCATTCACTTGATTGTAATTAAAAAAGATAACGCTAAAATTGTGAGATATTTTTGTTAAAAAAATATCAATGGCTAAGTATGTTTTTCATATAAATAATGCACCACACTATTTAAAAAAACTAATATCACTTAGTAGTTGCTATTATACTACTTATGCCAGAACACCGATGTTTTTGAACTGACCGTTCACCACCTAATAACTACCGTTGAGTAGGAAAAATAAAGAATTTTATGAGTTTTTAACTATTAATCGAAGTAATTACTCTAATATGAGTGAATTTCGTACATAAATCACTATATTTAAGGCATATTCTCAACCTGAATATTAAATTTTAAATAGGTTAAACGTTGCAATTCTGCATCGAATAACTTACTAATATCTGAATATTATTTGTACAGCCCTCCTTATTTGGCTGCCATTTTTTATCACTATTTTCAAAATAAGAACATGCTCTAGTTATACCTAGCATCAACATCTAAACCACGAAAAAAAAGCACCACCCAACCATTAGTTGAGTGGTGCTTTTTATTTGGCACGTAAAGCGCGCTATACTAAATTGTCCTGAGTACCCTACCTACTCTGTGATAGCAGATATCTCTCCGATCAGTTTTTTAGTTTTATATCTTGCTTCGGCCAAGGCCATCTTATTATGCGCCACAAGCGTCAAGACACAAGGTTTTCCAATATAGTCCGTTTTTACGAATAATATATTCCCAGAGGTCGCTTCAACGATAGTAATATCACACTGTCCTTGCTTCATTTGATTCGCAGACGAGTCACTCAGTGACGATAACGTACTACTCATTGCCGCAAATTTATCCGCTTGATTGCTCAGTTCACTGACGGAAAAACAACTGATAGGAAAGCCATCTGTCGTACATAGGCTGACCAGCATAATTTCTCTATTGGCATCGCACAAGGTTTTGATGTGATGTAACAGCGCAAGTTTCGCTGGTGATTTTTCATTTGGCATAGTCATATCCAACATTAGTCTTGGTTGTTAAGAGTATTGAATAGTGATAAAAGAGATACAGCCGATTCTCTACTTCTAGGATCGGTATTGATCACTGGCGCTACCACGTTATGCTGCATTAGCATAATTCTTATTTCTTGACCCAACGTTGCAAGCTTCTCTTTATCAGCATCTTCACTGTGAGTAATACCGACAATACAAGTGGTCTGGTTTTTTTCTGGTGCAAAAAACTTTAACAGTTTATCTATGTTGGCGTAGTCTGGTGTCTCGCCATACTTAATTAAAATGAGTAAGCCCCATAAAGACTGGTTGACAAACTCCCATAAAAAAGAAAAACGCTCTTGACCTGGCACCCCATAGATACCCAAGGCCATTTCATCTGATAAGGTGATACGCCCATAATCAATGCCTACCGTGGTGTATTTCTTACCGATATCGATACTAGATTCTGCTTCTGTTTCGATAGGATTGATCTCACTTAATGTGTTGACCAACTGAGTTTTTCCGGCGCCCACTTCACCAATGATAGCTAGCTTTTGATAATTCAATTTTTTACCTCATTCCTAAGAATTTTTTGATCGCACCGTAAAACTTACTAGGTTTTTTCTTGCTGACCACTTTCTCTTCTAATGGCTCTCCGTCAGTGACGCTTAGTATGCCTGATTTCTCAAACTCTCTGACCATCTGTGTGACTTGCTGGTGTGTTCCAAACTCACCACTATCCACCAAAAAATTGAAAGGATAAGGCTTTTTGGTCAGCTTTATACATAGGTTCATAACCATTTGAGGATCACTTTCATTATTCAGATCAGGCCAGGCTATCAACCTTAAGTTCTTGCCTTGATAATATTGATCAGGAACCGCATCAATCTTTTTTATGTCAATAAAAGGCTGAATACGGTCTTTCTGCTGTTCATTAAAGATATTAAAAACTGCTCTATTGCTCTCTATAAAATTATCAAAGAAAACACCTTTATCCACAAAATTGAAGACACTAACGCTCCAATTAGGAAAGATACGCTCAGTAATGCTTTCGTTTAAAAAGACCCAAAGATCTTCGTGTCTAGGATCAGCTGCTATCTTAGCCATCAATGTGTCTATTTCCAAATCAGACCCTTCTAGTATTTGAAAATACTGGCCCTCACGGTAAGAGATGATTCCAGTAATTTGCGCTTTTGGGTTATGCTTACTAGAGGCACTAATGATGTCTGATAATCCAGTAGGCATACGTACACTATTATTACTGATAAGCGCTCTACAGATAGGTGCTCTACTAACGTATGCAATACATTTCATTTTATCACCATTTAATAAGGCATCTAAGGGTTAGCTAGATCATCGTCATACAGCCAATCCTATATAAAGCTGATACAATTTTAGCCTTGCGCAGTTTGCTATTTATCACGCTTGAACTGGCTTTTAGGTATTCAAATTATATTAAACTGACTATATATAAAAAGATTATATTCGTTATATAACATATTTAGATAACAAATATAATCTTGCTACTTGTGCTTTTCAGAAAAGCAAAAGTAACAAGAGCATTTGGATTAAAAAATTCGATTATCCAAATATAAAAAATCAAATTATATTTCTATTTTAGTGTCTACTGTTTGTACTTTACGGCGTGCTAGTGCAAGGTTGGCTTTTGATTTATCAAGTATCAAATAAATAAACAAATCTTCGTGGTTATGTGTAGGACGAATGATATGAATCTGAGACTCTAAAGTGATTAACATATCTTCAATTTCACCTGTGATACCAAGCGACTTCATGGTAGCAACTTTTGCTTTTACGACTTGAGCATTACCTGCTGCGGCAAGCTCTAGGTCAACACCGCCACCAGTCATACCAAGCACCATGCCTGACATGTAATCAACAATACAAGCGCCCATAGCGCCATCAAGCGTCATTAAATCCTGTAAACAATCATTGATATTTGACATTTTTTTCCCCTATTAACTTAGTTGTTGTTCAGTAAAGCAATGCTGTTGCAATAGTTTAATACTAAACTAAATTTGATTTATAGTTAACCAGTTCCACTTATTACTTCTTTTTAGATAAATCTAAATTTGAAAAATACCGGTCATAATAAAGTCATAAATAACTAAGCATGCTTTTTAAGATAAGCCATACATCACACTTATTACAAAACTTAACATTACTTAGTAGATTTTATTATACACATATATTAACACTAAAAACATATTTATTAGAGGCTTTCATCATCAAATCAATAATACGAGATGCAGAGAAATAGAAATACCCAAGAAGTCGCAAAAGAACTTAAATAATTATTGCTACTAATAACTATTTTTATTCAAGAAACGCTATCATTAATCATCACTATTTTTTTGTTCCAAAAGATGGCCAACAGTCATTCTTATAAAACCAAAGAACAGCGTTATATAACAGAAAAATCATAGAATAAATAAGCTAGGATAGCCATAGACAGTTCAAGATATGTCGGTTCAATTTAGAGGTAGTACAAGACAACCAAATATAAAGATATATTTAATGTTTAAAGCGAGGCTAAAGCAGTCGTACTTTTATAGTGGCGGGACAGGTATCTTAACCCTCCTATGTATTGAAGCAACTATAGCCATTAGAAGAACCATGGTCGCATACTCAACATGCTCTAGTTATTTTTAATATTTCATGCACAAAAAAAAGCCTCACTGTTAAGTGAGGCTTTTTAGAATTTGGAGCGGGAAAAGAGATTCGAACTCTCGACCCCAACCTTGGCAAGGTTATGCTCTACCACTGAGCTATTCCCGCTAATTATCAAGTTATAATAGTTAACTACTACGTCTCGATAGGATGGCTATTTTAGCAAAAATTCTGAGTGTGTCAACACCTTTTTCAGTATTTATTTCTAATAAATTTACCGACGTTATTTTCTTACTATATAATATCAACTAAGCATTTGATTTAATGACAAATACCTACCGTAAGAGAGTAAAAATAATTTTACGGTAATAAAAGTAGTCTAAGACTATCTAATCAAAAAAGTACTAAATAACATGTATCGCCATCACTTGATTCTGTTTTTGAAGAGAACAAGGCATAAATATTACGTCTTTCTCCTAATTTCATGCTTATACATGGCTGTTTTGCTTACAATCATACCTTGTATTGTTACTTTTTCTACATTGGTTTTGCTGCATTCACATTATTATACTTAGATGGAGCTTGTGTCTTAAATTCGCTCGCTAATCATCTAAATAAGCTAAAAACTAAGACACGCCCTAATAACAGTTCAAGTGATTTTTTATAATTGAGGCAGAACAACATATGTTAGCCAATTATCGATAATTAACTGACTTTCGACTTATGCTACCTCCCCATACTTTGTTCAACTTTTCCTTTTATCATTTACAGCGAGGATGTTTTTATGAAAAAACTACTGACTACTACCGTCATGGCAGTATCATTATCAACATTGACTTTAGCCGGTTGTACTAGCACAACTAATACAGGTACCATTGGAGTTGATCGTCAGCAGCTGTTATTAGTTTCTAGTGAGCAAGTTTTAGAATTGTCAGCACAAAGCTATGCTAATACGATACAAGAAGCCAAGTCGAGTGGCGTACTAGATACCGACTCTGCACAACTCAATCGCCTAAAAATTATTGCCAATCGTTTGATTGGTCAGGTTGGTGTCTACCGCACAGATGCGGCAGCGTGGGATTGGGAAGTACATACCATCAAATCCGATGAGCTAAATGCTTTTGTGGTACCTGGTGGTAAGATTATGTTTTATTCAGGGATTATTGATCGCTTGAGCCTAACTGATGATGAGATTGCCGCGATTATGGGACATGAGATGTCACATGCACTACGAGAGCACTCACGTGAGCGTCTCTCTCGTGAATATGCAACGCAAACAAGTATCGGTGTGGCTGCCAGTATATTTGGTTTATCACAAGGACAAACCGAGTTAGCAGGTACTGCCGGTAATTTAGGCTTAAGCTTACCTCATAGCCGTACTCAAGAGTCTGAAGCCGACCAGATTGGTCTTGAGCTGATGGCGCGTGCAGGTTATAACCCACAAGCAGCAGTTAGTTTGTGGCAAAAAATGCAGAAGGCAAGCGAAGGCGAGCCGCCACAGTTTTTAAGCACTCACCCATCTAGTAGCAATCGTATTTCTCAGCTGCAGTCCCTAATGCCTAAAGTGATGCCACTGTATGAAAAGGCTCGTCGTTAATTTATTATGTCGTTGTAGACTCTGTACACTAAGTCAATACGAATTACGCTTTAAGAGCAGAGTGCACCTATCTATTGTGCCCTGCTCTTTTTCTTTTTTAACAAGATATGCTATTACTCAAAAGCCTTGTGGTTTATTAGGGCGTGTTGAACATTCAAATGTGGTGCTGGCAGTGACTATTTTTTAGACAATATGCAGTGAAGTTTTTGATGCCTAGTCATTCTAGGTGAAACAATTTCGCCATGTATTGGCAAAAAAGAGTACTGCCCTCCACTCGAGCATAGCTCTCGCCTTGCAAACGGGCAAAGCAGAGCTTTGCTGGATCCGTTCTCAAGGCTGATGCTAAAATCACCCCAAACGTCGTTACAAGCCTAGTTAAGGTCTCGACATTATCGTCGGCTTGCGCCTAGTTTGGTGCAATTTTAGCGATCAGCAGCCCTAATATTTGAATGTTCAACACGCCCTACTATATTTTTGACAACTTGATTCAAGTAATGATTGAACATGACAGCAGGACCTACAAATTAATAGCCCACTGTTCAAATAATGACGTCTGCTATAATACATACAATATATTATTCACATACTGCTAATGGCTATTAGGGCTTTATCCTCAACTTAATCTATAACTATCTCACTAGTCTAAAAGTGAGAGCACACTCTACGTAAAATATATAAAAGGACTGCTATGAGTACCACACCAATCGCTGATGCGCTCAATACTGAGCTACAATCTTTACAGCCAAAATATTTAGAATTGATAAATGAATCGATGGATCATGCTGGCTATTTTGATGGCAAAGAAAGCCATTTTAAGCTCACTATTGTCAGTGATGTTTTTGAAGGTAAACGATTAGTCGCACGCCATCAGTTAGTATATGAACAGGTTAATTCACTGCTAACATCACAAGGTGGTCAAGTACATGCATTGGCTATCCATGCCTATACACCAATCGAGTGGCAAGGACAAAGTCCTAATAGCCCATCATGTGCCGGACAAAGTAAAAAATAAAAAACCAAATAGATATTAGGGTCTGTTGAACGTTCAACAGACCCTATTTGAGCGACATTTTTTAGACGATAATTGAATTCTATAAACCAGCTAAGCACATGCCACTTTAAGGAAAACGATATTCAATGAAACATTTACATATGCTCATCGCCTTGCTGATCATTGTGCTATTCTTATATCAAAGTTATTTGGTATTAAGCGCGAATAGACGAGCACCACGTCCAGTTAAGATAATCTCTCATATGCTCTATGCCTTTTTGATTGTATCAGGGGCTGTCATGCTAATGCAGCTAATGAGTGTTAATGCGCCTGTACAGTGGGTGTTCGCCAAAATAATTTTACTTTTTGCAGCTATTAGCTCTAGTGTAAAAGCTTTTAAGAATCACTCCACACCCAATCAACAGAAAGCAGGTATTCTCATTGCTGGTATCGCATATCTAGGTATTATAGTACTTGCCTTTGCAAAACCTGGTAACTTATTTTAATAGCTCTTTAGCATGACGACATGCTCTATGTTTTTAAAAACAGCTATACTGCTAAAAGCATTTGACGCGTGTTGAGCATTCGACCATGGCACTGAAGAGTGCTATTTGTGAACATTCAATGCGCCCTATATGTGATAGTCGATATACTTTCAATATCTTAATTATGTTATCTTTGCTATCTTAAATGAATATAACTACAACCATTTAGCCTCATGGAGCTACGATGAAAACTCTTGCGACAGCGACACTACTTGCGATTACTGGCATTTTCGGGCTCTCAGGCTGTGCTTCTACTGGCAATGTAACGCCGCAGTATGTGCCACCAAGCACTTATCAAAGCTACGACTGCCAAGCACTTAACCAAGAATATGCTCGTGTCAATCGTTATGTAGATGCGGCACTTAATGAGCAATCAACTCTATCTAGTACTGGTGTGGGTATCGGTGTCTCGGCAGGTAGTTGGGGCATTTCTCCTAACATCAGCTTTGGTTTGGGTAAAAGCGAAAACACCAAAGCACGCGATGCAAAATTATCGCGTCTCTACGGTGAGCGTGATGCGATTGTGCAATCTGCCCGTCTTCAAAACTGTGACTTTGTCGATGGTATCAAGATTTATGGCGAGTAATATTCAAAGTAGTATCACTGATGGTTCACATTGAACTTAGCCTTATATTATCATCACTATAAAAAAGCCAATACGCGATAAGCATATTGGCTTTTTTGTATTTATATGAGGATGCTAGCAGAAAGAATGGCGTTTTATGCTAAGCGTTTTGTGTTAGGCCTTTAAACTCCGCACCCACTGGACAATTTGATCACTTGGCAACGCACCTGATTGGCGTGCTATTTCTCTGCCATGTTTAAAAGCCACCATGGTTGGCAAACTTCTAATATTATATGGTGCAGCGGCTTGTTCGTATTTATCCGTCTGCAATTTTGCAAATACTACTTGTGGTAATTGACTGGCCGCCACTTTAAACTGCGGTGCCATCATAATACATGGCTGACACCAACTTGCCCAAAAATCAACGATAGTCAATACGTCATTCTTTCGAATGACTTTATTCGTAGTTTGCGCGTTCAGTTCTTGAGGGCTAGCCGTCAGTAGTGGCTGACCACATTTACCACACTTCGGCGCCGCATCTAGTTTTACTGCTGGTACACGGTTAGTCGCTTGGCAGTGTGGACATACCAAATGATAGTCTTGCATCTTTTTTTCACTCATATGATGACTCCTATACTGAGCATATATGTTTTGAACACAGCAACTTTGATCGACACGCTTGACCTGTTTATTACTTTATCATGAAATCACCTAATAAGTGAGTCATGTTAACGTTTACAAGTATTGGCACCCAGCATTTTGTATAGTGGGCAGAAACGGAACAATCCCGTCAATAGTGGCACTAAACCAACCACACCCCACCAACTTTGATAATAAAAACCAACCGCAATGATGACGACACCAGCGATAATACGAAGTGTACGATCGGTACTACCAACATTGATACCCATGATGATCTCCTTAACAAGACTAAAAAAACAACCGTTACGATAAGCATTCAGTTGACAATCAATCGTGTTTGAATACGACAAACAGATATGATGACAACTGACGCTCACCTTGTACTTACATAAGATTTCAGTTCTTACTTACGCTTATATCCGTTCATTGTCCAAGAACATTAATTGGTACTTTCAAATAACGAGTACCATTGTCTTCTGCCTTTGGAAAATGACCTGCATCAATATTGACTTGTACTGACGGAACAATCAGACGTGGCATTTCAAGAGTGGCATCACGGCGCTCACGCATTTGTACAAACTCTGCTTCATTGATACCATCTTTTACATGGATATTGCCCATCTTTTGCGCAGCAACGGTAGTGGTTGGGCAATGCTTGCGACCTTTGCTCGGATAGTCATGGCACAGATACATAATCGTATCTTCAGGCAGTGCAAGCAGCTTTTGAATTGAGTGATACAAAGTTTTAGCATCTCCACCTGGGAAGTCACAGCGAGCCGTGCCCACATCAGGTGCAAACAAGGTATCGCCAACAAAGACCACCGTTTTTTCATTGTCAGCAGCAATATAAGCCATATCAGCCGGTGTGTGACCTGGCACATACATAACGGTAATGGTGATGTCGCCAAGCATGAAGCTCTCACCATCATCCGTTAAAATATCAAACTGACTGGCATCAGTCCGAAAGCTGGTGTCAAAGTTAAAAATTTGCTTAAATATTTTTTGTACTTCGGTGATATGCTGGCCTATGACGAGTTGCCCACTAAGTAACTCTTTTACGTGAGCAGCAGCTGATATATGATCTGCATGGGCATGGGTTTCTATGATATAGCTCAGTTTCCAACCATGCTCACGCACAAACTCAATCACTCCATCAACGCTAGTAGTACCAGTACGTCCTGACTTGGCATCAAAATCTAATACTGGATCGATGATGGCACATACTTGATTTTGAACGTCTGCGAGTACGTGAGTATAGGTTTCTGTATCGCTGTGTAAGAAAGAATGTACTTGCATGGCTACCTCTTTTCTTTTAGATGAATATTTTATTTTTTTATAAATTCTTAAGTATAATATGTGCTTGGTTATCGTATTTACCATTACATACTGACTTGCTATGTATGCTAATATAGCAATTGCCTAACAATTTATCAATTTATATAATGTAAATAAACATAACTTGATATGTCTTACAATATCATTGATAATTAAGTATGTTTATTCATAAATCTTAAACTTCACCATTTATACTCTATATAAGGAGCTCGCTCTGAATACCTCAGTACTGAGCACATCGAACATTAGCGCTAGCGAAAATATCTCGCCTAGTGAAACAGACCTTGTACCTTCAGACCTTGCTGAGCAAATGCAACAAGCCTCTATGCAAGCTAGTCAGTTACTAAAGTCACTCTCACATCCTGATCGCTTGTTACTCCTATGTCAGCTAACTCAAGGAGAATACTGCGTCAGTGAGCTTGAGAAACTGGTTGGCGTTGGGCAGCCAAGCTTGTCACAGCAGCTAGGAATCCTACGCAAGGATAAGCTCGTTTCAACACGCCGTGAAGGTAAACAAATCTACTATAGCATCGCCAGTGATGATGCTTTAGCAGTACTAGACCTACTTTATCAACGCTTTTGTGCCAAAATAGACAGATAGCTTGTACACTAGGGCGTGTCTTCAATTCATTCGATAGTTATCTCAATGGGCTAAAAATGGCTGCATCTTGTTAAACATCGTCAAATAGTTGGTTAATATCCCGATATTATCTGCGCTATTTTCCTTGTTTAACGGCAATTTATCTCATTTTTATCACCATTTTTGAAATGAAGACACGCCCTAAGTACCTAGATGTAGTTAACTTTTTTCTTATGATGACGACCTATTGTTATGCCTTCTATTGCCGCTCGTCTGATACCTGCTTGGCTACGCCAATACAAGCTATCTGCGCTGCCGACTGACGTCATCGCAGGGTTGGTAGTTGGTGTGCTTGTCATTCCACAAAGTTTGGGCTATGCAGTGTTGGCAGGACTGCCACCCGTTTATGGCCTATATGCGGCTATCGTTCCTGTCATTGTCTATGCGTGGATAGGCTCAAGTAACGTCCAAGCGATAGGGCCTGTGGCTATCACAGCAATCATGACAGCCAGCAGTCTACATCCCTACGCATCAGATGGCGCTCAGCAATATGTATTGATGGCCAGCTTACTGTCATTAATGGTGGGGGCGATGTTATGGTTAGCAGGTCGGCTCAAGCTTGGCTGGATTATGCAATTTATCAGTCGGGGTGTTTCTGCTGGTTTTATCAGTGGTGCTGCGGTGCTTATTTTTGTTAGTCAGCTTAAATACTTGACTGCTATCCCTATCTCAGGGAACGGATTATTCGGTTATTTATCGAGTATGCAACTATATTTCCATCAACTACATCCGCTAACCTTGCTTATCGGCATCATCGCTTTTACTTTACTCATTGCTAATCGTTATGGCAGTAAATGGGTATGGAAATCTTGGTTACCACTAGCTTATGCCAAATGGGCAGAACGTTTGTTTCCGCTTATCCTGCTTGGTATAACGATTATCTTAAGTATCAGCTTACATTGGCATACGAGCGGTGTGGCAACGATTGGTAGTATTCCGCAAGGGCTACCCAATTTCACGCTTCCCTATGTACCAAACTTTGATGTCGCACTGAACCTATTACCTAGCGCAGGACTGATGGCACTGATTGTATTTGTATCAAGTAGTTCAGTGGCGAGCAATTATGCGCGCTTACGCGGTGAGACCTTTGATGCCAACCGCGAGCTAACTGGACTGGGTGCTGCTAATATCGCGGGTGGATTTTTTCAGAGTTTTGCTGTCGCCGGCGGCTTTTCACGCACCGCAATCAATGCTGATTCAGGTGCCAAAACGCCTGTCGCTAGTCTAGTGACTGTGATAGTTATGCTGGCCGCTTTGATCGCTTTTGGCAATACTTTATCACCACTTCCTTATGCCATATTAGGCGCGACCATCATGGCCTCTATCATCGGCCTCATTGATATATCAACCTTAAAGTCAGCATGGCAACGTGACCGTATCGATGCGGCTAGCTTTATGGCAGCCTTTGCTGGTGTTTTAATGTTTGGACTAAATACTGGCTTAGTGATTGGTTTGATGGTGTCTTTTGCTAGCTTGATTTGGCAGTCAAGTAAACCGCACGTGGCCATCGTCGGGCAGTTAGCAGGTACAGGACACTTTCGTAATATCAATCGTCATGATGTGGTGACATTCGACAATTTATTGATGCTGCGTACCGATGAAAGCTTGTTTTTTGGTAACAGCGAAGCCGTTCATCGGCGGGTAATACAAGCGACCCAACAGTACCCACAAGCTCATGAGATTATCCTCATTATGTCAGCAGTCAATCATATTGATTTGACTGGACAAGAGATGCTGATCAGCCTTAATAAAGAGCTTCTCAGCCAAAATAAGCACTTAAATTTTAGCTTTATTAAAGGCCCTGTGATGGATATCATTGAACATACCCCTGTGATCACTCACCTCTCAGGCTATGTTTATTTGAGTACCATGGATGCAGTAGAGGCTCTAAAAGATAGTTAATTCTAGCTATACTAAAAGCTGTGTTATGCTAACGCCTAAAAGTACAGTCTAAATGACAACTTTAAAAAACATTCTATATTCAAATGCCTTTTAATATCTGCGACCGAAGTAATTTATGACCGATAACTTAACCATTTATAAGCAAATTTATCCAAGCCAATGTAACAAAATTGCCGAGCTTGGCTACCGCTCTGTGCTTAATATCCGTCCTGATGCTGAGACGGAGACGCAGCCCAATAGCTGCGACTTTGTCCATGCAACTGCAGATGCCAACTTGACCTATCATCATCTGCCGTTTGATGATGAGCGACTAAGTCTGCTAACTATAGAGCAATTTGCCGAGTTTTATCACTCTATGCCCAAGCCCATACTCATGTTTTGTGGTACTGGCGCACGTGCCAAGCTGCTGTATCAAAGTGCATTAATGCAAGGCCTGTTATAGTTGGTTCAAGATAATACTGTAATACCCTTTACACAGTACCTCTTTAGAAAGTTACACATTCAGCTTAGGCTTAGCACTGTACTCAAATAATAAACCTATCACCTACTTATATAGAAAATAATAAGGAATTCTTATGAGCCATCAAGTTAACTTCACTGGACAAATCACTCCTGACCAAGTAGCCATGATTGCCGAAAACGGTTTCAAAACCATTATTAACAATCGCCCAGATGGTGAAGAGGCAAACCAACCGACCAGTGCTGAGATTGAAGCGGCGGCTAAAGAAGCAGGCCTTGCTTATAAAGAGGTTTCTTTTGCAGGTAGTGAGCTGAACCAAAACCATGTCGAAACCTTTGCTGACTTTTTCAATCAAGCTGAGCAGCCAATATTGATGTTTTGTCGTACAGGCAACCGCTCAAACGGTATCTATGAAGCCGCCAAGCAGATGGATTTGTTAGACGACTGAGTGATCACTCATAGATTGTAAATAGTTATCACACACTATCGATAATTGCGCCCGTCCAAAATTTGGATGGGCGTTTGCCGTTATGACCATTTCGATAATAACCTCTGGCAATTTTGGTAAGACAAAAGGCAATGGATTATTAGCTTTTGTTAAGGCTGTCATCTGACCCAAGCTGCTTTTAGCCACCACAGTTATCCCTTGCCCTGTCAGTATTAAACTACTTATTGCACCAACGCTATTCGCGCTACAGACCACTTGACTAGCAACATTGATTTGGCTCAACCCTTGGATAGCTGCATGATGAAAATGGCAGCTTTCATCAAATAAAATTAAAGGCACACTAGCATTATTGTCATAGCTTTTTGCCAAGCGACTCGTATTGCCATCAAATGCCCAGACACCATTGTCTTGCTGCAAGAAATGCCCTGCCTCTTTAGCGGATGAACGTGAGACGATAGCCGCGTCCAAGACACCTGTGCTTAATAGCTCACGTAAGCGAATTGAATTGTGACAATGAATATGCACGGGTAAATTAGGTACGCATGCCTTAATATATTGGATAACTTTAGGCAAAACTACTTGTGCGTAATCATCAGGACATCCTAATTGTAAAGGTCTAATAATCTGTTTGCTCTGCTGCATTTGTCTTAATGCATCATCATGTAAGCTAATGATATGACGCGCATAGCCGAGCAAAAACTTACCGTCTTCAGTTAATTCAAGCACACGTCCTGATTTAGTAAATAATGACTTATCTACCTGTTCAGCCAATTTTTGCATTTTTTGGCTAACGGCACTTTGACTACGGTGCACCTGCTCGGCTGCCTGCGTATAACTGCCTGTCTCTACCACTGCGATAAAACAACGTAATACCTCTATGTCCATTCGCCAATCCTTTGCCTGTCGATATCTTGTATATATCAGAGAGTAGCACATTGTCATTTTTAATAAACAAAACTAATGCTGCGAATCTCTTATAGGTACTGTTAATATTTTGCGTTGGCCACTTACGGTTCGTGAAGACATAATAAAATTTCATTCAGCAGATTATAGGGAATTGATATGCAAAAACCTCTACTCATTATCGGTAATAAAAACTATTCGTCATGGTCATTGCGGGCTTGGCTATTGCTAAAAGCCTTTGACGTTGATTTTGATGAGCAATTGATTGAGCTTTTTGATGACTCTGCCCGTCCTATTCTCGATGAGCATGCGCCAACGGGAAAGGTTCCTATTTTGGTTTATGGTGAAAGTGCTGCAAAAGTCACTGTTTGGGATACCCTAGCCATCGCCATTCATGCCAATGACTATCTAACAGATATAGATATTTGGACCGGATTAAGCAAATCTGACGCTAACGCACAGAATAACAATCAACACCGAATCAACAGTGCCTACTGCCAGAGTATCGTCGCTGAAATGCATTCAGGGCTAATGGGTATTCGTAATGAGATGCCAATGAACATCCGAGCCACAGCAAAGATACAACCGAGTCGTGCTTGCTTAGCTGACCTCGCTCGCATTGAGAATATTTTTGCCGATTGCTTAACAGCTCGCTCAACAGACAGCTACTTGTTTGGTCAATTCACCGCTGCTGACGCTTTTTTTGCCCCTGTGGTTCTACGTTTGCAAACGTATGCTGACGCCTCGACCATAGAGTTAAAACCAACAACCAAACAGTACTGCGAGACGATGCTAAAAAACCCTCATATACAAGCGTGGCGCAAAGCTGCACTAACAGAAACCCGCATCATTGACGAAGATGAAGCTGGTCAGATAGTCTCATTGGTTGGGGACTTGGCCGATTAAACTTAGATGAAACATAGATCAAGCCCATATCAAACTTAAGGTCAAAGGTTTACTAAATTTTTAATAACACTTAAGATAATAGAGACACAAGGAATGTGTCTCTATTTAAAAAGCCGTTTATGGCTTTTAATTCAACAAGGAATGTTTTATGAGCGGTACTGCTCTAGCTTTACTCCCCTTGGCGCTTGCCTACATTATGTTTACCTTAGGGACAGGGCTAAAACCCAGTGACTTTAAGGTTATCATCAATTATCCCAAAGCTTTTTTGATAGGCCTGATTAATCAGGTTATTTTTGTACCTTTGATTGCTTTAGCGGTGGTCTTAGTGATGGCGCCGCCACCAGAGATTGCCTTTGGTATTATGCTGATTAGCTTTTGTCCAGGCGGTGTCACGAGCAATATGCTCACTTACTATGCCAAGGGCAATGTCGCACTATCAGTCGCCCTCACTGGCGTGGTCAGCCTGTTATCTGTCATTACCTTGCCTATTCTAATCACCTTAGCGTTTAACCACTTTATGCAAGACCAAACGGGATCTATTAGCGCGGTAAAGATTGGCGCTGTCATGTTTTTGTTGACGACGTTACCCGTGACTCTTGGTATGCTAGCTCGCTATAAATTCACTGATTTTATGGTACGCAGAAGTAGCATTCTAAATGGCTTGGCCAGTATCTTTTTTGTGCTGATAGTCTTCGCTGCGATCGCGTCTAATTGGGAGTTGCTGAAATCACAATTGACATCTATGGGGCTTGAACTGGTTCTTATTATTATGGCTTTATTTATATTTAGTATTTTGACCTCTAAATTATTAAAGCTGAGCTGGTTTGACACCAAAACCATCTCTATAGAGACGAGCATTCAGAACAGTACCACGGCGATTACTTTAGCACCTATCATTATGGGAACAGCCGTTGGTCTGCCTGCTATCGCTTTACCCGCGGCGGTATATGGGGTATTGATGTATGTGGTTGCGCTGCCAGTTATTGCGTTGATTCGGAATAAGAACTGATTTTAGTAAACATAAAAAAACCACCTCAAAAGAGGTGGCTTCTTAGATTAAGCTTAGCACTGTAGAATTTAGATTTGAGCAGCCTATTGCATCACTAAGTACTCGAACGCTGCTAATGCTGCTTTACTACCCTCACCCATCGCAATATTAATCTGCTTGAATGGCACAGTCGTTACATCACCACAAGCGAAGATACCTTTGCGATCGGTACGGCAGCGCTCATCAATCTCAATCTCACCGAAACGGTTTAAATCAACAAAACCTTTAACAAATTCAGTATTCGGTACTAGACCAATTTGTACAAACACTGCGGCTAAGTCTACTTCTTTAGTCTCACCAGAGTTGCGATCTTCGTAGACAACAGAGCTAACTTTACCGTCTGTGGCTTTGATCTCTTTCGTAGCCGCGCTGGTAATGATATCAATGTTGGCCTTTTCTTTGGCTTTATTGATCAGCACTTGGTCAGCTTTTAGATCATCGGCAAACTCAAATACCGTGACATGTTTTACGATACCTGATAAATCAATGGCAGCTTCGATACCAGAATTACCACCACCAACGACTGATACGTCTTTACCTTTAAAGAACGGACCATCACAGTGAGCACAGAACGCCACGCCTTTACCGATGTTCTCTTCTTCACCTGGTACGCCAAGCTTACGCCATTGGGCACCAGTGGCTAGGATAATACTGCGAGTCTCAAACGTCTCACCAGTGTTCAGATGAATACGATAGTTCTCATCTTCAGTTTCGCCGATTTCTTTTACGCTCACATGCTCTTTTAGGGTGATATTGTACTCATGCAAGTGCTTCACAAAGTTATTTGATAGCTCGGTACCGTTGGTTAGTGGTACTGAAATCAAGTTTTCGATGTCTTGCGTGTCTTTAACCTGCCCACCGATACGGTCAGCAACCATAGTGACTTTTAAGCCTTTACGAGCGGTATAAATCGCAGCCGCTACCCCTGCAGGACCAGCACCGATGATAGTTACATCTTGCTGCTCTAGTTGCTCAGCATCATCTTCATCAGCATCGCTTAATAAATCAGGAAACTGCTCTTGCAATTTCTCAATCAATTTGCCCGTATCAATCTTACCATTGGCAAACGGTTTACCGTTCAAGAATACCGCTGGAACACCTTGAATGTTATTGGCATCAACTTGTTCTTGGAACAATGCACCATCGATCATCTCGTTACTGATGTCATCGTTTAGTAGCGCAAACTGATTCAGCGCTTGCACGACATCTGGGCAGCTATGGCAAGAGAGCGATACATAGGTCTGAAACTGTAGCGGCTTGTTAAAACGTTTGACTAGCTTTTGGATACCTTCGTCTAGTTTTAACGTGTGACCGCCCGCTTGCAAAATTGCCAAAATCAGTGAAGTAAACTCATGACCACCAGGAATCCCGCTAAAGACGATACCCGTGTCAATCAACTCGTCATCAGCATGGCCGCGAACTGCAAAACTGATCGGGCTAGGTAGACTGTCATCGTTCGCTGTCGCATCAAAATTAATTTTATCTGTCGTACCAGCGATTTTAGTCAAAAAATCAATCAATTCGGCACGCTTACTATGCTCACCGCTACCCAATACAAAGGTAATAGGACGAGTCATATTTTCGCTGTAGCTCTTAATCGCGTCTAATAAACTTTGGTCTATCATGTTTGTTCCTTATTATTACTGAATATGTAACGGCAACTACTATATTGCACGTTTAAATAGGATTTATTTACTGCTAATAGTTTGACCTAAAATGTTGTAAGCAAGAGACTTATGCCCTTTGATGTCTCTATTATCATAGCTTTCAGGATTTCGGGCAAGCTGAGAAATTCAAACCTCATGTTTTATAAAACAAATCGTAAACCATGGTTAATATCTAATTATTAAACCATTAACAATGTGATAGTCATGGTACATAGTCCATTTTTTCGCTACAATCAAGTTAAGCAAATAAGAAAAATTCCTATTTGTCTCATTGCAGTTTGGCTTTTATGTGAACTTATTAAAGCGCTTTCTGCTAGTGCTGAACCTTATCACTATTGCATCAACTCATGATTTGGTTGAGTGAAAATCACGTCTCAAAATCATAAAAATCTTAACGATAATGCGCGAATCTTATGACTAATTTGCGCTTCACAACAAGGATGAACACATGAGAAAGACTGATACATGGCAAGACAATAAAGACATCATTGCCGAACTTAAGCTAACAGATAGCCATTTTGCGAGTGTTTTTGATGAGCACGCTCAGCTCGATCAAAAAATCAATTACCTCGAAAAAGATTTGGTAAAGCATGCCAGTCGCGATGAAGAAATAGAACAAATGAAGCGTCAAAAATTACATCTCAAAGACGAGATCTATAAAATTATTGACGCGAGTAAAGCAGATGATGCCAATCAAGCATAAGTGATACTAGGCGTACATCATGATTTGACACAAATTATGATACAGATAATACAAAATTGCATAGACGTAAAAAGACCCCATCAGTAATCGCTAATGGGGTCTTTGTTTGTATGTCAGCTGATATAACAGTCACTGCCTATCAGCCAACCTACTATTCTAGTACCTTGTAGATACTCTCTAAGACTTTATGGTCTTAGATTTTACCAACTAGATCTAGACTTGGTTTTAGCGTTTCTGCGCCTTGTTCCCAAGCTGCTGGACAAACTTCGCCATCGTTTTCACGAACATACTGTGCTGCTTTTACTTTACGTAGCATGTCTTTTGCGCTACGGCCGATACCGCCAGCATGAATCTCAGCAACTTGGATTAGGCCATCTGGGTCTACTAAGAACGTACCACGTTCGGCTAGACCAGCTTCTTCAATCATAACGTTGAAGCCACGAGTGATTTTACCAGTAGGATCGCCGATCATTGGGTAGTTTACTTTACCGATAGCGTCTGAAGAATCATGCCATGCTTTGTGCGTGAAATGAGTGTCAGTAGATACTGAGTACACTTCTACGCCAAGGCCTTTTAGCTCGTCGTAGTGAGCTGCCATGTCTTCTAACTCAGTTGGGCAAACAAACGTGAAATCAGCTGGGTAAAATAGGAAGATTGCCCAGTTGCCTTTTACGTCTTCTGAAGTAACGGTTTTGAATTCACCGTTTACATACGCATCTGCTGAAAATTCTGGGATTTCTTGATTGATAATAGACGCCATGAGTGGCTCCTTTATAGTTAAGTTAATTGGAATTTTTGGTATAAGTATCTTTGTTAAGCCTTTAATAATCTGGGCTACCTGACAAACTATACGCGAATTTTATTGTTAATCCAGTTAAAAGTTTTTAATGTGATGTTTTGTTTTATTAAACTTGTTAAACTATTATCTCTATTTTTTATCATCAGTGCGCGATATGTCATTGACTATATAACCTATAGATTACATTAAGATGAAATCGAATGCAGATATCTCATTGTTGCACTGCATGAGTTAACACATATATCGCTTTAAAAGCCCATTAATAGAGAGATTTTATGATTACTTTACGTCAGCTTGAGTTTGCCTTAGCAGTGGCTAAACACCGTCATTTTAAACGTGCAGCGGAAGACTGTAATATCTCTCAGTCTGCGCTGAGCTTGGGTATAGCCGAGTTAGAAAAACAATTGGATACGCAGATTTTTGAGCGTAATAACAAACAGGTATTAATCACTCCTATCGGTGAGGACATTCTAGCGCGAGCACAGCGTGTGTTTTCTGACGTCCATGATCTAACTACACGTGCTCATAGCCATCAATCGCCGCTTGCTTATCCGATGACTGTCGGTATCATCCCAACGATTGCACCGTATTTACTACCAAAAGTATTACCAGCCTTACGAGCCAACTATCCAGAGTTCCGTATGACCATCGTCGAACAGCAGACAGAACGCTTGTTAGAACAAGTACGTTACGGTCATATTGACACCGCTATTATTGCCCTACCCTATGCAGTAGAAGGCTTACACAGTTTTGAGTTTTGGACAGAGGATTTTTTTGCAGTATTTCCAAAAGACGATGTACATGCCCAGCTTGAAACCATCAATGCAGATGAACTGACAACAGCCAATCTTATGTTACTAGGTGAAGGGCATTGCTTGACTGATCAGACACTCTCTGTTTGTCATTTTGATCGTGCACAGATGAAATCAAGCTTTTCAGATGCCAGTTTGAACACGCTTATTCAAATGGCACTTGCCAACATGGGAACGACATTGGTACCCGAGATGGCATTAGACCAGCTTCATCTACAAAACCAAAACGCTGTCGCGGTACCACTAGCAGAGCAAGGACCACATCGCCATATCGCCTTTGTCACTCGTCTAAACTATGCTCGTGTCGATGACGTCAATTTGCTTGGCAAAGTATTTAAGCAAGCGCTTGAAGAAGATGCTAATAAAAAGTAAATATGAGTGATTTGTCTCAAATAGACATTGAGTTAAGTAATCGTTTTTACTTACACCTATCTGCTATCAATAGCGATGTCACGCCAAAAAAATCACAAATACTTTGGCAGGATATTGCTGTGCGTTATGATGAGCGCCAACGCGCTTATCATAACGCACAGCATATTCAGCAGTTATTTTCTCAGTTTGAACAAGTGAAGCACCAGCTCAGTGAGCCACATATTATCGCTTTGGCAATATATTATCATGACGTCATATATGAACCAACACGCTCAGACAATGAGTTAAAAAGCGCAGAATTTGCGGTAGAAATATTAGAGCCTTACTTAAATGCTGAACAATGCCAATATATCTACGCACTGATTATGATGACCGCCTCTCATCAACTGAATAATGAGATGGGTTCTGACAAAAATAGCGATGCGGCTTATTTATTAGATATGGACTTGAGTGTTTTGGGAATGCCGTACTCAGAGTATGAGCAGTATGCAAAAGCGGTACGCGAAGAGTATGTACATGTCACTGACAAGAACTACCAAAAAGGACGGACTCACGTATTAAATCAGCTGTTGGCACACCCCACCTTGTATATGACAAACTACTACCGTAGTAGGCTAGAGGCGCAAGCTCGGGATAATATCAAGCGCGAGATTAATTCCTTACTTTGCTCGCAGCTTAATAAATAGCTCATTACCCTGCCGTGCAGGATATGAGTTGTAGCTCAGCTCCATCAATTCAATATCGAAAAGACTCTCGAAACGCTGGTGGTACTCTCTTTTTGTACCGCCAAACGGTGGCCCGCTTTTTTCAAAAGCTCTATCAAATAGCAGACCAACCAGCTTCCCGTTCGGTTTCAATAATTCTGACATTTTTTTTGCATATTCATCACGGCGTGCTGGATTTATCGCACAAAAAAACGTCTGCTCTAGCACCCAATCAAACTGATATTGCTCTGGTGATAAATTAAAGAAGTCTGCACAAATTAAATGCTCAGTTGGAAAGTCAGGATAACGCTCGGCAAATACCTCAATCGGAGCGGGCGCAAAATCAACCAAAACAACATTAGTAAAACCTTGCTCATGTAAATAGCCGACTTCGTAGGCATTACCAGCACCAGCTACTAAAATAGATTGGTTTTTTGTAGAGGTAGGTAACTGATCAATATAAGCTTTGAGAGGTGGCGAAACCTCCCCCATATCCCAACCAATACTATCTTGCTCATAACGCTGCTGCCAAAAACCAGCCTGATTCACACTTTCCATATGACATCCTTATCTATCTAGTTTCATCATTGAAACACAAACAATTATAACAGCAAAAATACACTGTTAGCCCCTACCTTGTCAGCCTTGTTTCTTTCTGACGTATACCATCAATATAGGACGTGTCATCACTAAGGTTGTGAGGCTTATAGTCTTAGCGATGATACGCCCTAGCTACCCTGTTTTACCTGCCAGCATATTATGCCAATGCTGATAGTCTGGTATTGCTGTCGCTACTGTCTGCCAAAATTCAGGGCTATGATTGGCGTGATGCAAATGACACAGCTCATGAACAATGACATACTCAGTACATTCAATAGGATAAGCAGGTAAGTAAACAGACAACCATACTCGGCGCGCGCGTGTATTACAGCTACCCCAGCGGGTATGCATTTTTTTTAGGCGTATTTCATTGGCATAGGCACCAACGATAGGTTGCCATTTATCAAACAAAGAAGGAATAACGTTAGAGAGCTGTTGCCGATAATAGGTAATTTTTTCATCGGGGCTAAGCGTAAACGACTGCACTATACCCCATAATAGTAGAGGGCTATCACCAGTCAGGGAGTCTCTTGAGGCATGCTGTTTACGCTTATATTGTTCCAATACTTGCGCGTGGTTAGCTACTGCCCACGATACACGCTGAGCCACAGCCTGTGCAATCTGTGCTGTATTCATAGATAGTGGCACAGATACCATCAGCAGATAGGGTTTCAAACGAAAATTGATATTTTTAACACGCTTTTTAGTAACCTGCAGCTCAATGCCTGCCTGCATGAGTTGTTGCTTGGCGAGTATTGATATCGATGTCGTACTCTGTAGCGCCACCTTTATCTCCCTCCGCCTCTCTCACTTATCACAACAATGCCTGCAAATGGTTATCGAAAGACATTTTATGGCGTTTACTGTCTTTAACAACACGATCAGCTAACGCCGGTTTGACAGCTGATTCTTCGTCTGGCTGGGTTTCCATTTTCAATGATGAAACCACCGTCAAAGTTGTCAGTTGCCCTTGTCCATCACTGACGATAAAACCTGATAGCTGTTTATTTACTGTCTGGCTGCCAACGGACTGACTATCGTAAGATAATACAGATGCACCTGCGCAATCTGGCAAACTAACATCATCAATAAACTGCCGAGTATTTAAGTCGTATACCGCTGCACATCCACCAATCGGTGTCGTCACACATAACAGGTTACGCTCGCTGTCCACCGCCACACTAGCGATATACTGATGAAAACGTTGCCATTGATTGTTTGGCATCATGAGCGGCTTAAAGTCAGTATCACCGCGCTGATGCGTGAGTACTAAAGGTACGTTAATATGACGCTCACCTTGGAACTGAATGCCAATCATCACCGTACCATCGTCATGCATAGCTAAATGGCGTACGCTCATCTGATTATGTTCAGGAATGACCTGTTCGAGCAATGCCCCATTATGCCGGTTTAGATACACCAGTGATGGTCGCATCGTATCCAAATTTAGCTCTTCACGAGAAGCTTGCTCAGTTTTAATACCACCATTCGCGATAACAAGTGTCTCACCATCTGGATGCATAATCAGTTCATGTGGACCGATACCATATGAGTCAAACTCTGCAACTTTTTGATAACCTTGGCTGACATCGTAGATACCAACTTTACCCGCCAAATCAATCGTATTATTTTCGGTGACATACAATAATGTGCCATCTAAGTTGTAGCAAGCATGACCATAAAAGTGACGATGAGTAGCCGCTTTGATAGCCGTCTTTACTTGACCAGTTGCTGTGTCCAATACCCATAGCTTTTCACTAGGACGACGACCCATAACGACGACATCGCGAGTTGCTTGGCTATTAGCGTCAGCTAAAGATGGCTGAACGACAATATCATGTACACGCTCTGGCATCGTTGTTTGCCACACAATTTGACGATCGGCATCAATACCAACGACACCATAGCCATCGACGCTCTCCTCATCGCTCGTTAAAGCAGCTGACTGCGGCATTGAGGCCACGCCACTTACCCAACACACTGGTCGCCCTAACATGGTCGTAGTGTGATCTGCTGAAAAATTTGGCGCTATGTCAGCACTATCGATAGGGTTGTAACCATTAAAATCCATGTCCGATGAATAGTTTTGATAAGCTTGATGCCAAACATTGGCAGTCTGATGATAGGCATACTGCAACCTTGACAATTGCTGCGTAGCGGCTGACTGTGGTGATATTAGTAATAATAGCTGTGATGTCAATTGTGACGATAGTGCCTGAAGTTGTGTACTCACTCCTACCACATAATCTTGCAAACGCGCAGATGGATAACGCTGCTTGCGATAAAGGTGGTGCACCCCAACCAAAGCTGCCGTACTAAACGCTGTCAGTGCCGACGTTTTCAGCACCTCTTTCTGAAGGTGTCTATCCAACAGACCTACACGCTTAATACCGTTTATCATGGTGGCTTCTTTTACTGTATCACCTTGTGTCTGCATTGCTTAATCACCATCTGTACTATTAAACCCGACACGAATACCAAGTGTTGGAATCAACTGACGTTTAATCAGGCGTGTTATCGTTGTCAAATGCTCATACAGTGCTTGCTGCGTGTCTTTATCTGCAGTCGCCAAGTCCTCTGGCATTTGTGCCAGTAGCGTGGTAGTTTCAGCCAGTACAGTGGATAAGTTGTTACCGACCTCACTATCATTATTGCTATTTAGCATTTCAGTCAATACTGGATCCGTCAGCGCTTTATTCAATGTGGCGAGCTTAGCATTGATAATCGCACGACTTTGGGCAGCAGTAGCAGCGGGTAGATGCCCTTTTGCTTTACCAGTTAGGCCAAGTGGTTGATCGATAGCATTAGACTTCATAGTTTCGACCAACGATAGCAAAGAGTTGAACCATTGATTTAACCCTTCATCACTATCAGCCACTTTATCGATTGCCAATAGTTCAGTTGAGTTCTGCTGCCAGTTTTTCTCAATCTCTTTTAAACGTGTGCTCAAAGCACTGCTTGCACTGATGACATAAGCACATTGGCCAGCGTCTAAACTATCATTGGCATATAGTGCTTCTTCTAGCCCTGGAACGCCTTGGACAATCGCACTTTCGTTAGCGAGCTGCTCAGGAGTCAACTTGGGATTAGCAGCGATTAGATCTGCCACGCCACTATGTACCAAACCGCGTTCGTCGGGATAATAATTGATATACAGGTTGCTCATACTGGCAGTCGCAGGACCAAAATTGATCATCTCAGCACGTGCCCATGCCTGTGCCAAAACTAGCCACTGATCGCGCAGCGCTTGTAATTCATCTCCACTGACTGACTCTGACTGACAATGGGTTTGAGCTAAATCATGCAATAAATCACTTTGTTTGGTCACATCAGCATACGCTGGAATGACAATATCATTAGCCACATGAGTCAGATAAGCGGTTTCAGTATCAGTACTGATGTCTACTACATTAATTGTAGCAGTAATATCATTATTCTCTTCTGCTGAACTATTAACACTGTCTTGCGCGACCTCTTGGCTATCCGTCTCTGGTGCTTTATTTTCATCAGCAGGCTTGGCACAGCTGATAAGCAACCCAGCACTTAGGGCAGACAATGCCATTGCTAAAGCATGATTTATTTTCATAGGTTTCTCGGTATTTATATAAGTAATTGTATCTATAATAGATAAGGCAGATCATCTGATTAATATCTGCCTATTTAGGGATTAACAGCGAATAAACAACAGCATTTTTATAGAGACTGTAAGAACGCATTCAATTCAGCACGCCCTTGTTTATCAAGCTTAAGCACTTCTTTCTGTTGTTTTTCAGCTTCTCCACCATGCCATAGAACCGCTTCCATCAAAGTACGCGCACGACCATCGTGTAAAAATGTCGCTTGCGAGTCAACAGTCTGCGCCAGACCCACGCCCCATAAAGCAGGTGTGCGCCATTCATAAGAGTTGGCCAAAAACTCAACTTGCGCATCTTTAGGTGGTAGATTGCCAGCAATCGTACGATCAGCAAGACCATCACCCATATCATGCAACAACATATCGGTATAAGGATAGATCACTTGTCCATGCTGCTCAAGACGATCATCGTTAGTGTGTGGCAACTGATATCTAGGTGTATGGCAGCTTTGGCAGCCGATGTCATAAAAGCGTTTTTTTCCAGCTAAGACCAATTCATCATCAGCATTACGACGATGCGGCACGGCTAAATTACGTGTATAAAACTCAACAAACTTGGTCACTTCATCATTGACTTCTACAGGCGGTTTACCATTACCTTGCTCATCAGCACCCGTTGTTGCATTCACACAAGCCGTCTGCGTTGGCATACAGGACTCATTAGGACGGATATTTGATGTTAGTCCCATATCTTCATTAAAGGCACTTTGGTTTTGGGTAATCAGCTTGGTTTGACCTGCTTTCCAGCCAAAGCGTCCGAGTGCCTTCTCGCCAGTTTGTGGATCCATCACCCAGTTAAATTTTCCGCTAATATCACCGTCTGCCTGAGTAGCTTGTTGTTTAATAGCCTCCTCTGGAATTTGCTCGAGCAAACCAAGCCCAATCATAGGTAATGCCACACGTGGTGAAACCATTAATTCATCATCGAACTTACCATAACCTGGTTGGGTTAAGTTAAAAGTAGGATCACGCAACGTTTCGACATAGCCATCAGCAAAAGTAATTGGTTTGTCTGCCCACTGTACTGAAATTTTTGCCTCAGCAGGCACACCTTGAATACCACGGTCTTGAAGCTGACCACCATACATAGGGTGCACGACTTTTTCGATAAGAGAGTTATTTAGCTGTTGACGTTGTTCATCAGTGGTCGCAGGCATAGCAAGACGAATGAGCAAGCTATCGGCATCATCATCAGCATTCATTGGTGCATGCCCTCGACCATCTTTTATATGGCAAGACTGACAAGCAGCAACATTAAACAATGCACCTAGACCGTCGCGGCTATCAGTACTGGCAGGTGCAATGACCCAAGGCTGCTTAAAGAAGGCATTACCAATAAAAAACGACCCTTTACGTGAGGCGGTCAAGTTAGAAGAAGGTTTAGAGTAGCTCTCTGCACTACTGATACTGATACCTGTATCACCACCCTGTTTGACCTCTTGCGGATCAAATTTCACTAACTGCTGCATGGATACGCCAGCGAGCTTTTCTATCGTTTGGAGACGTTCAGGGACTAAAGCTTGAGATTTTTCATTACTTTCTGTAGCTTGCTCTTCATTAGTAGTATCGTCAGAATTACTGTCGTTCGGCTGACAAGCGCTGAGAGATAGGGCACACAAGATACCAAGGGTCAGTTTTGGTAGTACACCATTAATGATGGAAGCAGAATAAAATGAGGCAGATTTTTTGATTTTTAAAACGTTTGCGGTGTTCATAGAAAAAGTACCTTAGTTCTAGCGTAGAACCATTAAAATCGCATGCTGTAAAGTGTTTCACTTCTAATCAATAAGGTTCAGCGAAGTACCAACCTATCAAGCTATTTTAATACGGTAAAAAAACACGTTGCCAACTGTGGTCGACAACGTGTTTATTATACCTAAATTACTATGCTATGAAAATAATTCTCATTAGCTTATAACAAACTCTTCAGGCATTAATAAATAACATGTAGCTGTTGGAGTTCAGATGCTTCAACTTAAAACTGTGAGCCCGCATCAGCATCTAAATTGTCGATACCGACGGCTTTAGCAGCATTTTCAATACCAACGGTCAGCTCTTGCAAACCAGTGATACCAGCCTCAACCCATCCGCGGCGAACGTTTTGTTCTTCAGCAGAGATACCGTCTTTGCTCACCTGACCTACGGTAGCGATCATTTGATCAATCTTGATACCCTCTTTTTCACCTTTTTCTACGAGTACATCAAAGGCAGATTCTACTTTAGCAAAATCAGCAACCAATTGGTCAGCTACCGCTTTGTTGTCAGTATCAACGAGATAGTCTTTAAGACCGTAACCGCCAACTGTTTGACCATCGACTGTTTTATAGCTACCGTTAAAGACGTTTTGAATACCGCGAGCATTATTCGCATAGCTTAGATGTGTCAAATCACTAAAGCACTCATGCTCATCTTCAGTAGAACCAGTAACAAACGCGACCTGCATACGCTCAGATGCAAGCTCACCTAGTGCAAGACTGCCCATTTGATACATAATCTGGCGTAAACCATTATCATATTTACGTGCCATCAGATCGCTACGCAACGTGTTTTCACTTTCTGGCTGCCACTCGGCTTCCATCGCCGTTAGATCATCTACCAATAATTGAGCAGCGGCTGTTAAGAATTCACCACGACGCTCACATATACTGGCATCATCATTGACAGTATCACCACTAGTACATTGACCTGCTTCTGTTGCATAATCCGTCACAGGGCGGTTGCCTGCACCTTCGCTAACACCGTTTGTATCTTGACCCCATAGCATAAACTCGATAGCGTGGTAACCAGTTGTCACATTGGCTTCACTACCGCCAATCTCATTCATTTCTGCTAACAGTTCAGGAGTAATGCTACTGGTATCCTGCTCGACACTACCAACCGTAATACTGTCGCTATTGATGATATTGTTTTGACTATCGTACTCACCTTCGTAGCTGTCACTAACATAATCAATCAATGCTTCATCAAGTGGCCAAGCATTCACTTGTCCTTCCCAGCCATCAACGCTGCCAATTGCACGCTGATCATTGGCAGTGACGAAGCCTTCGTCAAAACGGAAAACTTCCGTTTGCGAGTACGGCTGACGGGCAACTTTATAGGCAGCTTTTGCTGCTTCTAGATTTTCCTGTGTTGGTGTGGCTACATATGCCTCTACTGCAGCTTGCAACAATTTGGCAGTATCTAAAGAGTCTTTATAAGCCGCATGTGCCATGTTTGCATAGCTATCCATCAATCTATCAGTATCGGCCTGCTCAGTGGTTGACAAGTCTGTAGTATCGGCAGATTCTGTACTTTGTACTTCTGCTTGGGCCTCAGTATTTGCATCTGTATTTTCTTCGGTTTGTTTGGTACAACCTGACACCATCAGTAACCCTGCAAGCGCAGCAGCTAAGGTAGTTGGTAAAATTTTACGGTTCGTTACTGTAGTAATCGTCATACATATCCTCGGAAATATAGCAAAAAAAGTTGATGTTTGTGACTCGTTATCAATGATATTAGTGTGTGTTGTCACAAGATATTCTAACGATGTATATGGTGTATTTATCATGTGCGATAAAAATATTGTATTGCAACGTTAAGAAAACTTTACAAATTATAATATAATTGATAATCATTATCAATATTTAATTTTAAATAATAATATACTTAATGATAGAACAATAAGGCAGTGCCTTAGAAATACGTTTTAAACAAATAACGATTATCAACAACTTCATATCAACCATGCTTTAGGCATATAAAACACGTTAAACCAAATCATCAAATGAAAGACATAAAAAAAGACCAGCTGAACGCTGATCTTTCTTATATTGGCATTTGATACATCTAGCCATCACATAACTATCGTTATGTAGTGAGTTAGTTTACACTCTGTGGCGCATTAACCGTTAGCTCAACACGACGGTTTTGCTGACGGCCATAATCTGTACTGTTGTCAGCTACTGGACGTGACTCTCCGTACGCTACAACATTAATACGGTTAGAAGCCACACCCTGAGCGGTTAGATAGTTTGCTACTGAGTAAGCTCGATCACGTGATAGACCCATGTTATAAGAATCTGAACCTTGGCTATCAGTGTGACCTGCGATAGTAATAGTATTTTGGTTATATTGATTCATGGTGCTAGCCAGCTTATCAAGTGTTGGCTTGAAAGATGAATTTAGCGTTGCATTGTCAAAAGAGAAAGTGATGCTACCTGGCATAACTAAATCAATATTACCTGTTGTGGGATCTTGCTCAACAGTCACACCTGTACCGGCCATTTGCTGCTCAAGCTGCTTAGCTTGACGCTCCATATAGTAGCCAACACCAGCACCTAGCGCAGCACCAATAGCGGCATCACGGCCAGTCTCTTCACCGCCAGTCGCTTTAGAGATAGCAGCACCACCAAGTGCACCCGCTAAACCACCAATTGCAGTCTTATTCAGACGTTGTTGACCATCTGCGGTAGTGGTACAACCACTAAGGACTAAACCTGATGCTACTGCTGCAATCATTAATTTATTACGCATAATATTTCCTCTGAATTTTAGATAAAAGTTTAAATAATTGTGAACAAGCCGTGCTTTTTTTAAATATTTTCTATTAGTTAGGGACTACTTTTTACAGGTGCTCTCCATTATTATGGCAATTACAATCTAACTATATGTAATATTTTGTCACAACTGTGTATGAGAAGTGCGGATGAATTTTTAGGTATTTACGCCCTTCTCATTTGTTATGACCCATCATAAGTTGCTATCGTAAGTCACGTTTACACTCTTACACTCTAATTGATTTCTGCTAAAATTACGTCACGCTATTTATCAGCGCTAAGCAATACAGTCGATTCAATTTAAAAGTAGTACGAGGCAAGCGAGGTCAACGCAGTAATGTTTTTATAGTGGAATGACTATACAAATTACCTTATCGACTAAATAATCGTCTTTAACGGTAGTTTCAGGTTTTTCTCTAGCCGTCTAAAAGCATAAACCTCTTTGAAAGCCTTTTGATAAAAGCAGTATCAGCAATGGATAACTTATAGACTCGTAAGATAGATCAAAAAGGATTTAGTATGCGCCTGACCTCTACTATTAAAAAAATACATCAAAGCACGCCTAAATTAGGAAAAGCTATCTCGCTAGCGACAGCCACAGGCGTCATTGCGGCCAATAGTTTTGGCGGCAGTATTCCTCTATGGTTGATGGGCATGGGGAAAATTATCACGGGCGCCCCTATTGCAGATAAAACCGTGATTAAAATTGCCACTCATTGGATTAGCAGTAATAATGCTTTAATTGATAATATGCTACCACGCAAAGACTGGCGTATCAATTTGCCTGACGAGGTGCATACCGATGGTAAATACTTACTCGTCAGTAATCATCAATCTTGGGTCGATACTAGCATCGTGCAGTATATTAGTGAAAAGCGCTTGCCATTAACGCGATTTTTTACCAAATTTGAGTTAATTTACATTCCAATTGTGGGGCAAGCCTTTTATTTTTTAGACTTTCCAATGATGCGTCGCCATTCAAAAGAAGCCGTGGCCAAGAACCCTTCATTAAAGGGTAAAGATATTGAAGAAGCAAAACGTGCTTGTGAGCTGTTAAAAGACAAACCTTTTACTTTGTTAAATTACTTAGAAGGTACCCGTTTTACCAAGGCTAAACATGCTCAGCAGCAATCACCTTATACTCATTTATTAAAACCACGAGCAGGTGGTTTATCGCTCGCCATAAATGCCTTAGGTGCAGATATCGATGGTATATTAGATATGACTATTGTCTATCCTGATGGTGTACCAACGTATACTGATCTGTGGAAAGGTAATATCAAGCGCTTGGGGGTTGATGTCAGATATATCGAGATACCTGACTCGTTGTTTGTCGGAATTCAAAACGGTGGCTACGAAAACGATGAAGCTGTAAAGAAGCAAATGTTTGATTGGGTTGAGCAAATATGGTACAACAAAGACCAACGGATTACCGAGATGTTGGCTGATTTTGAAACCAACCCTCAAGCCTAAAATAATTAAAAAAACAAAGTCAAAAAACTGCCACGTTATTTAAGACAGATTAAAGTCTGTTGAACATTGACGATGTTAATAGCGCTATACTGCGGCATGCCTTCAAGCTGACCATTGAGCTTTAAATAGGGTGAATTTTACCAAACTGCGTCAAACAGCTTGATCATACCTCGATATTATTTGTGCTATTCTGTTCGTTTGACTATAGTTTATTGTTTAACTACAGTTTATCCCAGTTTCATCATTATCTTCCAAATAAGAACACGCCCTATACCCACTGCTTATTTTTTATACCATTTATTATTTATAAGGTTTGACTGTGCCCGCCTCTATGACAACTACTAACCCGCAGCTCGACTCAGCACCAATATCTAATCAATCACATCACCTCTCGAACAATCAATCACCGCAACCCCACCACCCACAACCAAGTCGATTAAAACTTACTTATGATATTTTGATGATTATCATCATTAGTATCGACCTGTTGTTGATTAGTGTTGATGCAATATTGATGAGTAACTTTAGTACTCATGCCGCCGAATGGCTGACGATTGGTGAGTCATTAAGCTGGTATCAAAATACTGTGCATGTTCCATTACGTACTGCCGGTGGTTTTTTTACCATATTCTTAATCGCTGAGTTATTTGTGCGTTGGATGATTGCCATCACACAACAAACCTATTACCGATGGTTCTTTTTTCCTTTTGTACATTGGTATGAAGTATTGGGTTGTTTTCCGCAATTACGTGCGTTACGTTTGTTTCGAGCAGTGGTCATCGGACGTCGTTTATACCAATTAGGCTACCAAGTACTACCACAGTCTTGGATCGATCGGATTAAGTTCTATATTGATCTATTGCTAGAAGAGCTCTCTGACCGTGTCATCTTGACAACCATCCAGAACTTCCGGCAGGAATTGACCAATTCAGATACTCACAAATCATTTATCGAATCTACAGTTGCACGAAATCGCGATGAGATTGAAGCGGCATTATTGTCTGTACTACGTACCGAGCTGGTACCAAAACTACAGGCGTTAACGACCGATTCAGGCGGTGGTAATATATTAGCCAATGAAGTGGGTAACGCTATTGAAGAAGGTTTGGCTAATACACCTGAACTACGTCGTTACTTACGTATGATCCCCATTGCCGGTGGTCTGATTGAGTCACAGTTGCAACATGTAGGACATAATATAGGTGAAAACGTTGTTTATGCCTTAAACGAACGGCTCCTTGATCCTAAGATTCTAGATTCATTAATGGTAGAAATTGCTCGTGGTGTTGCACAAATAAATACTGATAATACAGCGCTAGATACCTTGATTTCTAGTATCATTGATGACAGTTTGACTGAGTTGGAAGCGCAGGTAAAAGTACAGCAATGGAAACATCAAGATATGCTCAACTTATAATGGTTACTTTCAAGGCTTGTCTTCATTCAAAAAATGAAGACGCAAATGAGAAAAACGGTTATCAAACGAAAAAATTAACACAGATAATAAAAATAGCACCGTGAACACAGCGACAGAATTACTTCTTGAGGATGTATATATGACAGTTTCAGATAACGATGACCAAACCTCGAATGCCGCACCAGCATTAGCTTTTTATGGAAAAATGCTAACTTTTTCACGTTTACAGTTCAATACAAATGATCTCAGCACGATTGAAGCACAGCTGAATGAGACTTTTAGTAATAAATCTAGCAACATACCTATTCTCATTGATAGCGAGATAGAGCAAGATTTATCAGCATTGGTAGCGTTGTTATGGTCGTATGGTCTTCAACCCATCGGTGTGGTAACCAGCACAATGGACTCACAGGCACGTGATCTGCACTTGGCAATATTTCCAGCCGACGGCAAACGCATTGAGCGTATCGTATCCACTAAAAAATCCGTTACGCAAAATAGCAAAGTCTCAGAAGATAGCGATACAAACGCTACTACTGACGACCAAACCACTATAATCAACGAGTCACCTACTGAGACAACGATATCTGAAGTCTCAACAGAGTCTCTAGTAAGTGACGAGCAGATGAGCAGTATGATTTATGATCAAATGCTACGTTCAGGACAAAGCCTCAACCACGTTGGTGGCGATCTGATTTTGACCAATAGCGTCAACAGTGGTGCTGAAGCAATCACTGATAACAGTCTGCATGTTTATGGTCGCGCTCAAGGTCGCTTGGTTGCAGGTGCTACCGGTGATAAAGATGCACGGATTTTTTGCCAGGTTTTCAACCCTTCATTAGTATCGGTTGCAGGGACCTATTGCCTACGAGACAATTTACCTCCGCATGTTGTGGACAAGGCTGTACAGGTCAGATTTGTAGAAGGCGAAGGATTGGTATTTACCGTGATAAATGAAGCATAAGCCGAAAAACTTTAAATAACATAGCAAGTTTATTTAACAAAACTGTTCTATGATGAATCATTGTTTATGACAATATTTATACTTTTCATGAGCATTTATTTTATTATTCATCATAGACAGTATTGACTAACAAATTTTAGGTAGCAAAGCCTTATAGCTTATATAGAAGTTGTTTGCTTGCTTTAATACAGACTCGCTATAAATTTTTGTTTATTTATGCTAGGCTAGCTTCGCAGGGAGTACATATATATAATATTATGAATAATATACAATTGTGCTCTTTTACAAAAGATATCCCATTGATTCATAGGAGTGTGCCATTGTGGCGAAGATAGTTGTAATCACTTCAGGTAAAGGTGGTGTGGGCAAAACCACAACAAGCGCCTCTTTTGCTGCTGGTTTAGCATTGCGTGGCTATAAAACAGTCGTTATCGATTTTGATGTAGGTCTACGTAATCTAGACTTGATCATGGGTTGTGAAAATCGAATTGTTTACGATTTTGTTGATGTTATTAACGGTAACGCGCGCTTGTCGCAAGCACTGGTTAAAGACAAACAGCTTGAAAACCTATACATATTACCTGCTAGCCAAACACGTGATAAAGATGCCTTAACAGATGAAGGTGTAACAGAAGTTATGGATGAGCTGTCTAAGCAGTTTGACTATATTATCTGTGACTCACCTGCTGGTATCGAACGTGGTGCGCAGTTAGCGATGTATCATGCTGATGAAGCGATTATCGTCACTAACCCTGAAATTTCTTCAGTGCGTGACTCGGATCGTATTATTGGTATTTTACAAAGCCAAACTAAAAAAGTTAAAGAGAATCAAGGCTCTGTACGTGAGCATTTGGTTATCACTCGTTATAATCCTGAGCGTGCAGCCGCTAATGAGATGATGGATATCGATACGATTTCTAACGACATCCTAAAAGTGCCTTTACTGGGAGTTATCCCTGAAAGCCATGCAGTACTTGAAGCTTCTAACCATGGTGAGCCAGTTATTCACTATACCGACTCTGTTGCCGGTCAATGTTATGATGACATTGTCGCCCGATTCTTAGGTGAAGAACGTCCACTACGTCATCTTGACGTGAAGAAAAAGAGTTTATTACAGCGCTGGTTTGGGGGTTAATAATGAGTAAGAAAAAAGGATTCTGGAGTAGCCTATTCGGCACTGACGACAGTAGTAGTAAAGGTAGCGCTAATTTAGCCACTGAACGTCTTAAAGTAATTGTTGCTAGCGAAAATCGCCTAAACAACCGCTTAACTGTTGATCGTATCGAAAAAATGAAACGTGAAATTTTAGAAGTCGTTAATAAATATGTCAACGGTGTACAGATTGATGATGTTAATATCAATCATCGCTCTGAAGACAGTTTGGATGTGCTAGAGATGAATATCAGTTTGCCTGAGCATAAAAAATAAAGTCGTAGTAATTGACTTAAATTATTATAAATTATCCTAAAAAAGCCCTAAGTAATTATACTTAGGGCTTTTTTTAGGATATATCATGATATTTTACAAGAATAAATTTTTGAAAGTACACTATTTCATACGTGCCATTAAATTGTCTTTTTTGACAAACTGATGATACAAGGCTGCACTGATATGAACAAACGTGAATGCCAGAATGGCTTGCCAAATAACATCCGTATGTAGATTATTATAGAATCTTGCCAAACTTCTATCAGGTGTGACAAACACAGGGATTTGAAACAAACCAAAAACATCAACAGGTCGGCCACCATAGACAGACATCAATAGACCGACCATTGGCATTGCTATCAACAAGGCATATAATCCAAAATGAGATAAATGAGACAATAATAATTGCCATTTAGGCATCGATATAGAGGGTGGCGCTTTAGTAACGACACGGTTAATTACCCGCGCTATCATCCAGAATAATAAACTCACACCAAAAGATTTATGCAATCCAATATAAAGGCTGTTATCAAAATTATTGTTCAAAAACATCATTGCCCAGGTGATCAATAATAAAAGTGCACTGATCCAGTGAAAAATACGGCTACTTACTGACCATTTTGATACGTTTGAATTCGTATTGCTCATACTCTACCTTGTTACCTTCATCGCTGGTTATTTACCATTAAAAATATATAAAAGACATCTACTTATTTAGCGACTAAAGACCATTAAGATGATTGAATCATTTACTTAATAATAAATATTTATATAAAAATTAGGCTATAGATCTACTAACTGATGCGCAATCTTATCCAAATCTGGTACCAAATAAGCGGTATCACCTATCATAACAGTTTGAAAAAGGTAGGATAGCACAACATTTTCATTAAAGGCTATCGCTGCTTCATCAATATTTGTGTCCTTAAATTGTTCGGGCATCTCAATGTCTTTGACCTCTGAAATACGAACTTGTAATTGGCGTAACTCACCTGCTGTTTGTAACGCTAAGCGATGTTCTGTAGTATTACCTTCTAAAACAATCATTTTCTCTGCTGTCATATCTTGTGCCAGTAAAGAAAATACAGCCACTTCCTGCTGCTGCCAAGTATAAGTTGAAGTGCGTTCGTTATAATCATCCACACTCAAAACTAAGCTGCTTGGAATTACCCAGTCAGGCTGGTCAAATGCCGGAATAATAGTAACATCCAACGTGCCGTTGGTCGTGGTCAACAAACTAACTGCTTCAAACGAATGTTTCAAAATTTGTTTCATACATCACTCACAATAAGTTAATGTGAAGAGGCTGCATTTGCCTTTTCACCAATATAATCTGTCAGTTTCTGTGCTAAAGCCGTTGGACTACCAATAAAACTACAATATCCTGAATCAATGATAGCCTGAGGCTGACTCGGACAGGCACTTACACTAGGATCCTGCGCCCACAATTGACTATTATTATCTTGAATGAGGTCCAAATATTGAGAGCCATCATTACCCATACCTGAAAATATAATATTAATAAGCTCACTACCATAAACATCGCTGGTATTTTTGAGAATCTGACCAATCGCGGGCTTATACTCGCCTTCCCAAGCTTGTTCTAAAAGAATAACTCGGCCTGTCGAGTCACACACAATTTGCTTATCAATAGGCGCAATAAGACACTTACCTGCTCGTAGCCGTTGCGACGATGTAATGACCTGACAATGCCAATCATTATGACGGTTGAGTATGCGTGGTAAGGTATCAATCATGGTTCTGTTAAAATGATGCGCCAATAAGATACAAACAGGCAGCTTGACTGATAAATTATCCAAAAACTCTTTGATCGCGCTAGGACCACCCATAGAAGCACCTAAAAACACCACATAATCCCAGTCTGTATCAATCTTATTGGGTTTGTGAACAGGCGTATCTATCAGCACTGGTAATTCAAGCATATGCGCAAGCTTACGCTTTAGCTTACGCTGCCATTTAGCATATTGTGTGGCTTCATTAAGATATGGTGCCTGACTAAAACCTACCAATACGGTTGCTGGTTTAGAAACAGTGGTTGCAGTCACAATACTTTCATCAAAGTCACTATCTATTAGCCATATATCAATAACTAAATCCGAGAGCACAGGTTTTTCTTGCAACTGCTCCCGTGACATACAGCCAACAAGGGTAAAGCCACAACTACGGACAGTATCAGAAAAGGCCATACGCTGATGATGCTCTTCTGCAACGACCATCACCTTGATATCAGCTTTGTCTTTATCCTTCAGTGCTAAAACACCTATATTATCCTTCATGAGTTAGACTGACCTTTTGACCCAGTATCTGTTGGATCTTACTAAGCAGCGCTTGTTCTTGGAAAGGCTTACCCATGTAATCATTCACTCCAATCTCTAGTGCACGCTGACGATGCTTTTCACCAGTACGTGATGTAATCATGATAATTGGGATATGCTGTAAGCGCTTATTGTATCTAACTTGGGTGGCGACCTCGAAACCATCCATACGTGGCATCTCAATATCTAGCAACATCACGTCGGGTATCATGTCTTGTAATATTTCAATAGCATCAACACCATCTTTCGCAACTGCCACGTTGAATCCTTGACGTTCTAAGAAGCGTGATGTCACTTTACGTACAGTAACCGAGTCATCAACCACTAAGACAGTAGGCTTAGACTCTAGGCTATTTTGTTTCACATCCTTAGTTTGCGGTATGTTTTTGACCATCTGTGCATTACGCATCAATGCAATCAGATCTAAGATCGGCATCACAGAGCCATCACCCATGATGGTCGCTGCAGAAATACCTAGTAGGTGCGATAACTGTTGTCCCAAAGGTTTTACAACCACTTCAATACGTGATCCTGCAATTTGATCAACTTGTAGGGCAATATTTTGTCCGGTACGGTTTTTAATGATGATGAGCGGTAAGCTTGTATTGGTGCTAACAACTAACTCATTTAGCTTATTACCTGACAGGATCTCATTTAAATAACGCACCCGATAATCAACATCTTCAAACGTCAACGTTGCATCACCTGACTGATAATAATCGTATAGCTTTTCTGGATTAATACGAACCACACGCTCAATCTGAACCAACGGTATCGCATAGTAACGATCTGCAGCACGAACGACCAAAGCATCAGATACGGCGACAGTCAAAGGTAAGCGCACAGTAAAGCGTGACCCTTTACCTAGCTCCGAGACCACTGATACTGAGCCGCCTAATTGACGAATCTCACTGATCACCACGTCCATGCCTACGCCGCGTCCAGAAATCTGTGTCACTTGTTTGCTGGTCGTCAATCCTGCATTAAAGATATATTGCATAATATCAAGGTCTGTGAGACTTCTATCATCTGCATCAATAAGGCCTTGAGAGATCGCTTTGGCACGAACAGCTTCTACATCAATTCCTCGACCATCATCTGATAACTGAATGACAATCTCACTACCCTCGCGATTGATTTCGAGAGTAATATGTCCACTACGTTCTTTACCTGCTTTTAGACGTGTTGAAGTATTTTCGATACCATGATCGACAGCATTACGAAGCATATGCTCAAGTGGAGATGTCATACGCTCTAGAATGGTTCTATCCATCTCGTCTTCAGCGTTGATAATCGTTAACTCAACAGACTTGTTCAATTCATTAGCAGTCTGGCGTACGATACGTTCAAGGCGCGGAGTCAAACGCGTAAACGGTACCATACGTGAGTGCATCAGACCATCTTGCAACTCAGTTTGCGTGCGTGATAGTTGCAATAAAAGACTTTCACTATCACGAGTCTTTTCTAATAGTGTTTGATTAATATCGATCAAATCCGATGCTGACTCTGTCAAAGATTTTGATAGCTGGTTCAAAGAGGAGTATTGATCCATTTCTAGAGGGTCAAAACCTTCATTCTGAATAAGTTCGTCATCTATTTGAGACAAGATTTGCGCTTCAAGCTCAATTTCCATTCGGCGTAACTGATCAGCCAGTCGCTGTACTGTCGTACCCATCTCTTCGAGGCTGTTAGTCAAACTACTCATGCCCATATCGATATGAGCACGGTTAATGGCGGACTCACCAGACAAGTTGATCATATGCTCAACTAAGCCCCCTGAAATACGAATCATCTCGCTATTACCAACACTCCGATCTTCTTCATTCGTATTGATAAGCATAGATGGTATTTCACTGATATCTTCTGCCAGATATTGTGAATCCTGCTTCTCTCTAGCAATCAAGAGTGTTTCACGTTGTGCTTTTAGAGATTCTTTAGGTACTTGCTTTAAGCTGTCAGGGTTTTTACTAAATTGCTGCAATGCTTCAATTAGTAATGCCGGCGTTGGCGGATTGACTTGTTGTCTAAGCACAGAAACTGCATCAGCTAACCAATCATGACTGGCAACCAGTAACTCTAATACTTTTTTAGTAGTCGGACGGCGGTTATCAACAAAGTCTTTATAAACCGATTCCATCTCATGCGCCAGATCTGCGATACCAGTAGCAGAAACCATTCGCGCACCACCTTTGATGGTATGCAGGTCACGCTGTAATGCTTGTAGTGCTGTTTTATTTCCTGTGTTTTCTAAGAATAGTTGTAGATACTTATTACGATTAGTAAGCTCTTCTGCTTCTTCTAAGAATACCGCTAATATATCAGGGTCTGGTAAACCATTAGCCCATGACTGCTTAATCATGCGATCCAGGCTTAAGCCATCTAATACTTCATCGCTACTGTTGTTCGTATTTTGGTCAACAGTGTTTTGTACCTCAGGTTCAAAATGATTTTTGGGTACAGGGACGGTCAGCTCTACCGCTTCTGGCAGGCTTTGTGCTTTTAAAAGCTGTTGTAACTGCTCAATGAGTTCTGAGGCAAAAAAAGATTTTTTATAACTCACAATATGCATCACTTGCAATGACATTGTGTCTTGCACTATCTGCATAATATCGAGCCACTGAGTGGTTGGTATTCGTCTGTTTTCTACAAAGGCTTCATAGACACTTTCAGCTTCGTGGGTCAGATCACCAATACTACGGATACCTGCCATCCGTGCGCCGCCTTTGATAGTATGCAAATGACGTTGCAACACTTTCAGTGCGTTAACATTACTAATATCCGAACGCCATTTATTGAAACTTTCGTCTAATGCAGCATCAAGCTCCTGCGCCTCTTCTAAAAAGATCTCTAAGAGTTCCGCATCAGTATCAATAGACTCAAGTTGCAACTCGGGTGCTGAGATGGCTCGAACCACAAAATCATCTTCAACTTCACGACTGTTATCTGCTTGACAAATACTCTGCAAGTCAGCAAGAACCTGTTGATCGATTTTTAATGATGTACTACCTGCCAATGCATCGAATAAGCCAACTAACTGAGCATGACCAGTATGCAAGATTGCTTGGTTATCTGCATCTCTTGCTTTTTCAGGATTGTCATTTAAGTAACCATAAGCGTTACCTAACGCATTGAGAATGGAAGTGAATTTTGGAAATTCTTGCGCTTTCTTAGCTAAATATTTTATTTGTGATAGTTGCTGCTCTATATATCCCTCAATATCAGCTATTTCAGCTTGATTAAGCGCATCATCCAGTTCCCATTGAGCATCCAATAATTCATCAATATTATTATCTAAGAGCTTCGCTATCGTTGGTTTATTATCAGATAGGACTTTAGTATCAGAAGCGATATCTTGCTCATCAAGCATCGCTTGCAATGATGCTATCTCTTGATCTTGTTGGTTTGGTATATCTTCTGCTAAGATATGTTTCGATTGAACATTTTTCTTATAGCTATTTAGATAACTATAAATCAGTGTAGATGACTTGGCTAAGGCCTCTAAGTGCTGAGCGTTCATAGCCTTATCTTGCTGTTGTAATAACTCTAAACTGTGCTCTATAGTCGCACTCACTTCACTAATGGCAGCAAGAGCTCTAGAGCCAGAAGAACCTCTTAAAGTATGAAAAGCACGGACAATATCATCCGTTACTTCAACATGAGATTCACCTTGATGTTCATCGACGAATTGGTCAACTTTTTGCAATAATCCCTCTGCTTCATCGATAAATATCTCACAAAATACTTTTTCTTCATCGCTTTGAGGTGCCAAAACAATAGAAGCCTCTGCAATCATTTCATTCACAGAATTGATTGTTTCCAGCGTAGCATCTATCCTTTCTTCGCCATTATTTTGGTTAAGGTTGTCCTCTTCTAAATCAGACGGTAACAATGATTCCTGCGTGGTTTTGGCAGCAGATGTATTTGACAATGTGTCATTATGATATAAATCAGAGTAACTGAAGTCATCACCATGCTGTTTACTATAAGCATTTGCACAGGCAATCCAGAGCGGTAACATACTAGGGTAATCTTGACGATTATTTTCGAATACTAGCAACATCGAAGGATAGGCTGCTAATACATCTCCAACCAGCTTTCTCATATCTACTGAGGCAGCGATACTATTATCCAAGATGCGATTAAGCATGTTTTCTATCGCCCAAGCCAACTCAGCAGTGTAGTTAGCACCTACCATACGGCCCGAACCTTTTAAGGTATGAAAACCGCGGCGGATATCTGCCAATCCACTTAAATCAGTTATTGACAGGCACCAGTTTTCATATAAAGGTAAGATTTCAACCAATACTTCATTGGCCTCTTCTATAAATATCTCTTTAATATCTGGATCTGCATCATTAGCATCAGCAGCCAACTGTTCTGGGGTCTGCATAAATGGTACGAGTACCGATGGAATCTCGATATCAGACAGTGATGCGCTCATATCTCTACTGTCACTGTCATCATTTATTTTTTGAGATTCATCAGTCGTGTCATTATCAGTTACTAACTCAGTATCATGAACTGTTACGCTTGCTTCTTCTTTTAAGCTACTTTCTGATGCAGAATCGACTGACTCAGGTTCAGGTAGACCTAACCCGCTATTAATTGGTTGCTGCGTCATTAAGTTATGGCTTTTTAGCATAATAATAGCAGGATCAAAGCTTGGTACTTGTTCCGCTTCAAAATCTGTGACCAATACTGGTAAAATTTTTGCCGTTTCCATTACTAGGCTGACGACATTATCGGTTACAGGTAATGTCTTATCTAACAAACGATTAAGCAGGTTTTCGATTGACCACGCCATCTCACTGATACTGAAGGCGCCAACCATACGGCCTGAACCTTTTAAGGTATGGAAACCTCTACGCACTTCGGTAAGTGGTGTAAGATCTTGCGCATCTTGCTCCCAAATGGGTAGGAAGTCCTCCAGATCAGTGATTACCTCTCCCGCCTCCTCAATAAAGATATCCCTGATATCTGCATCCATCTCAAACTCATCAGGCTTAACTTGCTCTCTTACTGCTGCTAACGCCTCACTCTCTATGTTATCAACTGCCGTGTCCTCTAGCTGTTGCGTCATCTCATCATCTTCATTAGAGTCAGTCACAGCTTCATCTTGAATATTCTGTTCACTAGCAGGGGCAATTTCACCACTATCATCGTAACGCAGTACATTGGTTGCCGCTGGTTTTTGAGTAAGAAAAGTATCATTGACCGTATCTGGTGCTGCAATATAATCATTAAGCAGCTGCGTCGCTTTGGCTGTATATTCATTTGCCTGAGTGAGTAGCTTTTGATCAAAGACTTGCTGCGCAAGGTAATCAAGTAACAACTCAATAGAGGTCAACCCTTCAGCCACTGCCTGTGTTACATCCCAACTAAGCGCCTCAATCTCATGATCCACCAATTGTGTAAATATATTAGACAGCGTGTTAATGGTTTCACGTACCTCTGGCACACCCATATCAGAAAAAGCGTCACCAATACTAGAAAAATGGGTAGCAGTAGGCAATAAATGGCTGTCTTGACGCTGTACATAATCATTGAAGCTTTGCTTGACGTCTTCTACTGCAGTACGCAGCTCACGCAAATCACTATTAGCAGTGCTCGTAACCTGATAACTGTCAGACGGTGTATCAGTATTATTAAGCGTGTCAGGCAATGTGACAAAGGAAGCTGCATCTCCTATCTTAAGAGATATTGTCTGTTCAGTATTATAAATGGCGTTATATAACTCTTGCAGCTGCCGCTCAATTTGCCACTTGCCTTGTGTAAAGCCATTCTCTGATGAGAGTACATCCTCGATATTAGTAAGAATTGACTCCACTTGTCCCACATAATATATCCAACCTCGACGCTCAAGCTGACGTTGAATTTTTTGTAAGTGGTTTAGCAGTGTGTCTGGCTTATCCAAGTTAAAGATAAGCATTTCCAGTTCACTAAGTATTCGCGGTAAAAAACGTGGTGCTGTACCTGTATTTTGCAATAAGTTATTTAGTATAGACTGAGTGGTTTCGTTACTTTGTGCAAGACTACTTAATTCAAAGTAGACTCTAATAATTAGATTTCTGATAGCGGTTACTGACAGTTCAGCTTGCTCAACACGAGACTCTATCACTTGTTCCAACTGACTTAGCACTGGTGCATAATGCTCAGGTAACGGGGTATCGTTATCAGCAAGATCGTTTAACCACAAGTCGGTTAAATACCAAAGTCGTTGTACGTCTTCGTCTTGAGCAGTTTGCCATAAATACTGGCTAACGCATCCTAGTACTGTTAATACAGAAGATTGGTTCGTATTGGCCACCAACAGCTCTCGTACTTGCTGTCGCCAAACCAATAATAACTGTTGATAATGATGATGAGCCAAAGGTGTAGTAATGTTACTGACTGGAACCATTACGTCTATACTATCGATAACATTATCATCGACGGCATTATTATTTGAACCCTCATGCTGATGTCTACCCACAAGGCTTACCGATGGCTCTATGACGACCCCTAGCGCTGACAATGCTTGATCAAGATCATTAGCAGCGTTATTAATTAACATCGTATTGTAGCTACTGGTACGCAAGTATTGATTCAGCTCACACTGTAGCAATCTATGCGCAAACTGACCGATACGGCGGTTGCTGACAGAAATACCATCATGATCACTTGCTTCTACCAGTGAACTCAACTTATTGGCAAGATCGGCTAACAAAGGAAGACGAATCATAGTCAGCGCACCGCTAACCTGATGATAAGACTGCACCATCTGCTCACTATCAGTGTTGCCGTTATCTAACTGCCAGCCATTAAATACCTGTGATAACTGCTGATTAAACAGTGGTAACAACCACTCAAGCGTCACTATGTCATTGGGCTGGTTTTTCATAGGGTTATCCTAACTCGTCTAAGCACTAATTTAGGCATTGATTTTCTGCCACACATTAACCTGTGGGTGCGCAATACGGCGCATATTTGAAGGACGCCAAAATAGCGCCTCACCTGGAGCCAATATAATGTACCCACCTAACACGCACTGCTCTGATAGCCTCGCTAAAATGTCACGCTGATCAAACTTGCGAAAATAGATCAACATATTTTGGCAAATTATGATCTGCTGAAGGTGCGAGGTAGGTGGGGTTTTTTCCATAATATTATGTAAAGCGAAACTAACGTTTTGTTGCAAACTTGGTGCTATCTGCCAGTGTGCTTGATGACTTGTTGTCGCTTCATTAGTTGTGGCCGAATCACAAACATTCGGCTTTCTAATCACACTATTCTCATACAATGGTTGAACAAACTGCTGATAACTAGGAGGTATCAATAACTTTTGTCTATTATTATAGTACCCTAGTTCTGCATTTATAATAGCTTGTTGGCTAACATCAGTACCTAGTATTACGTGATTTTTCAATTGCTGTGCAGCTAAACTCATAGCCAATGACCATACTTCTTCACCACTTGCACAACCAACACTCCAAATTCGAAACAACTCATCAGAAGTATTGACAACACCACTATTACCGCCTGATGCAATCCTTAATCGCTGATTGTCTAATGCACATTTTTTGACAAATTCTATAGAAGGCATATAACGGAAAAATCGACTTTCATGAATCAATACGTTATCTAATAGCTGTTGACGCATCTCATTATTTTTTGGTAGCTGATTCCATAGTTTTTTAGCAGTCAACCCATAGGATAATGCAGTATTATCAATCGCATTGATCAACCATTTCCGCTGAACATTGGGTAGCACAAAACCGATCTCTTGCTCTATGTATCGTTGCCACTGCTGCACATCAAGACTATCGTCTTGCGACGATGCATTAACTAGTGTTGGCTTGATACTCTCAGTAACATTGCCACCCATTTGAATAAATTTATCCACGTCACCTGCTATAGTTACTGCTACAAAATCACTATTCGCACAGCATTTTAATTAACATATGAATATGAAGTATGATAAGTCCTCTAACACTCACTTAATGCTAGAGCCTATCATTGCACATCTACTTATAATGTTTATTCTGTATCTGATGTTTCGCCATCTAACGACTCATCATCATCTGATATTTTAAAGCCAGTCACAGACTCTTGAAGCGCTGCTGCCATTTCACTCAACTCACCAATAGAACGTGCAGTTGCCATCGTACCAGATGAAGTTTGCGACGTAATATCTTGAATGATATTCATCGTGTGAGAAATATGGCCTGCAGACTCAGCTTGTTGTAAAGCCGCATTTGAGATGTTTTGAATCAAGTCAGCCAGCGTATTAGAAACGCTCTGTACTTCTTCTAGTGCTTCACCAGCATCTTTAGCTAATCGAGCACCACGTACAACTTCAGAAGTCGTTGATTCCATTGACACAACTGCTTCATTAGTATCTGCCTGAATGGTTTTTACCAATGTTTCAATCTGTTTGGTTGCATTGGCTGAACGTTCAGCAAGACGTTGAACCTCATCAGCAACAACCGCAAAGCCTCGACCTGCTTCACCAGCCATCGATGCCTGAATAGCAGCGTTTAATGCCAAAACGTTAGTCTGGTCAGCAATGTCATTAATCAAACTAACGATATCACCAATCTCTTGCGAAGACTCACCAAGACGTTTGATACGTTTTGATGTCTCTTGAATCTGATCACGAATAACGTTCATACCTTCAATAGAACGCTGTACAACATCTGCGCCGTTATAAGCAATAGCAACTGAACGCTGAGCAACTGTCGCAGATTCCGAAGCGTTATTTGACACTTGGTCAATTGATATCGTCATTTCATTAATAGCGGCTGATACACCAGCAATTTCTTGTGCCTGATGCTCAGATGCCTCAGCAAGCTCAACCGCATTCATCTGCGTCTGATCTGAAGACTGCGAAACACGGTCAGCGGTATTGTTAATAACCAGTACCAATTGGCGCAATTGGTCAATCGCAAAGTTCACTGAGTCAGCAATAGCACCAGTAAAATCTTCTGATACAGTTGCATTAACGGTCAAATCACCTTCTGCTAAATCGCCTAATTCATCAAGTAAGCGCAAAATAGCTATCTGGTTACGTTCGTTCTCTTCTTGAATTTGACGTGCTCGTTCAGACTCTGTTTCTGCTTCTTGACGACGACGCAACGTTTCTTTTTCAATAAGTAATCGTTCTGATCCACCGCGCTGTTTCAGTAGCTGATACGACGCAAATAAGATTCCTAATACACCTATCACAAATACAACTACTGGCAAGACAACAGACTGATTAAAATCAGGGAAATATTGACTCACTGATGATAAGGAGCTGCCCAACCAAATCAAACAAGCCACACTTATCGAAGCAAAAAGTACTAATAATAATTTCCACTCACTATTAGCATCTTTGCTAAGTGCTGCTGTATTAAGCGTACCAGCTGCAGGGTTTTTTATAACATCACTCATCGTGCGTATTCCTTTCAAACAATCATCAAAGTCTGATCTTGATTGACTTTGACAATCTTATTGTTATAAAAACAACAGTGATTAACAAAGCCTGTGTGAATGTTGACATCCAACCGTATTCTGTCATTCGCTACTATGTCATCATAGCGCTAACAGCCAGATATCTGTTATTAATAACTATACTGCAGCATCAGTATACTGCTTGTCTTGTGCGAGTAAACTTGGCATGAAAACATACCAGTCTTGCTCATCTTTAAAAAACTTACCATGATTATAAGGGGCAAAGGGCGAGTTAGGCTCAATTGCCTCTGCCCTGTATTGGTCATGTGTAAACTGCTCAATACCAATAACATGATCTACTACCAGACCCGAAAAAAGATTGTCATGATCGATGACAATAACTTTGCGTTGGCTCATTTGCGTCAAACGACTAGGGACCTGCAGAAACTTGGATAAATCTGTTATGGGCAGTAGCCGTCCACGAATATTGGCGATACCTAGCATCCAAGGCTTTACTAAAGGCAAGCTAGTATACTCTGGCATGGCTAATACTTCTGATATCTGACCCATTGGTGCAACTAAGCGTTGTCCACCAATTTCAAACACCACACCTTGCCAGTCATACTCTTGTCCACCGCGGCGACCACTTTTGCGCGCACGTGCTAAATCTGCTAGACGCAGAAGCTCAATAAACCCTCTGGAAGCCACAAGCTACTCCGTTACTTTGCGAATGATATCAACCAAGCTATTCTCTTCAACCGGTTTGTTCATATATTCTTTAGCGCCTTGGCGCTTGCCCCAAACTCTATCTGTTTCCTGGTTTTTGGTACTGATCATAATCACAGGGATATGAGCAGTGGTTTTACCACGAGTAATTTTTCTCGTGGCTTGAAAACCATTCATTTCTGGCATAACCACATCCATCAAGATGACATCTGGCAGGTGATCGGCAGCCATTTGACAACCTTGCTCACCATTTGTCGCTTCTAAAATTTGAAAGCTATGTCGAGCAAGCATATCGCGAAACTTCGCCATCTCAGATGGTGAGTCGTCAATGACCAAAACAGTAGTCATAGAAATTTCCTTTATTTTCGAATAATACCCAAAAGGATATGTTGTTATATTATTGATACAACCCGAGTAAAATCATTTACCAAAAATAGTAGTATTCATTTCTCAACAGTTGTTATTGAATATTGAGCAATTATTGTAAATTGTCACTCATATTAGGTTTTTAAATCTATCAACCCAGCCTCAAAAAATTGCAAAAATCATACCAACTAAAATCGTATATCCAGATTTTCACTTACAAAGGTACATATTCCATGGCTATTATTAGCAATTTTTGTACTAACGGTATTGATTGATTGCCTCAAACAGCTCGTCTTTGCTGAATGGTTTCGTTAAATATTCGTCAGAACCAACAATACGACCACGCGCTTTATCAAATAAGCCATCTTTAGATGACAACATAATTACTGGTTTGTTTGCATAGTCAGGATTGTTTTTTATCAATGCACAAGTCTGATAACCATCTAAACGTGGCATCATAATATCAACAAAAATAATATCTGGGTTGTTATCAACAATCTTTGCTAAAGCATCAAAGCCGTCAATAGCAGTCACTACTTCGCAACCAGCTTTTTGTAGCAGTGTTTCCGCAGTACGGCGAATGGTTTTTGAGTCATCAATTACCATCACTTTCAAACCATCAAAATCATTTTCCATTATCATTGTCCTATAAACGACTATTTATTCGTAATACTATCTATCAACACAAGACGTCAACGTGTCATACCATTTATTATTGGATTGATACGAGCCGCTAATTTTGTGTTGCCATGTGTTATGACAGTGAACCTACCATCTGTCAACATTTACCTATTAAACATGCTATCAGCATAGGTTACTATACGCACTTTTTTATTAATAAGCTTACAAAATCGTTCCTAATTTTTAGCTTTTTGAACAGACAGTTTTGTCTGACTTTAACGGTTAAAAATCCGGATTGTTTTGATTTCACCAAAAGCACGTCCCTACTGACCATGATAATTGCTATCTGAGCATAGAAAGTTCAAATCAGAATAATCATCAACTTCATGATATTTCTACATTATATAGAAACGATAAAAATATTGCTGAATAATCTTATATTGTAATAAATATGTATCAAACTTTCTCTATACTAAAGTTGTTTTTAGCACAATTATCGGCCCGTTTCCAGTCATAATCGAATCAATATTCAAACTGACTGGTAATATAAAAGTGTATCTGAAACGCTATTACTGTTATTTTTGATACTTATTTATTTTAATTGCCATATATTCATAAGTCTAGATAAGTGTTTAATGATCATTTCACCTCTATACAATTCACTATATAATAAAATAATGATTACTAAGGTGAGTGTTATGACAGCTTCCAGAATATTGAAAACCAGTAGCTACTTATCAGGCGTTTTGCTGCTTATTGCCTGTCAGCCGCCTCTACCTGTTGATGAGAATACTGCCGACGAAGACAGTACAGTAGTAGATGCGCCAGTGGTCATCACCAATGATAGCGTAACCATCACACCTGACCATATTTTAAGCATAAAATCCTCACGTTACCAGCCCAGTCTTGGCTTACAAGGTAAGATCAAACCTATAAGACAAACCACATTCATCACAGCATACCCAATCAACGTAGAAAAAGTATTAGTTACTAAAGGTCAATGGGTAGAAAAAGGTACGCCGTTACTCATTGTTCGACGTCTAAACACAGAAGCACAAACAGCGAACTTACCCAATACATCAGAAGAGTCTGCCTCACAATCAGATAACTCTGAACAAGAGACTCCCATTCAGCATACCGAGTTGACTAGCGATACAGCTAATATCAAACCAAAAAATACTGAAAGTACCGATGCAAACGTGACACGTGCAGAGACTACGACAAATAATAGTGACACAACCGAAAAGAGTAACCCCGTTGATACAGAAAGCCCGGCAACAGCGAACTCAGCGATAGAAGTAGATAATGCCGACATCAACGCTCATGATAAGCAAATAAATAGTAATAACAGCCCAAAACGCTCACAAAATCAGTACGGCTTAACGACTGTTTATGCTAGTTTTTCAGGGCGCGTAGAAGACCTATATGCCAAAGTAAATCAAACGCTAAAGGCTCGAACGCCGCTGCTAACGTTTAACGATGAAACTCATTTATACTTTACATCAATCCTACCAGTCCAAGCTGAACCGCAGCTTTCAGTAGGCCAGACGGTCAATTTCACTGTTGAAAATATGTCAGAAAAATTTACTGGACAAATCAGTAAACTAACCATAACCAGTCAACCAAAAAAACTCTTAGTTAATGTAGATGTGATTGATAACGAAGTAGGTAGTGATAAGTTATCATCTAATATGAAAGCAACAGGACGAGTTAATTATGGTCAAATAGATGTAGGTACTACTGTGCCTAAGCGTGCCCTGCACGATGTTGACTTGACAGAATTACAAACGCCACCATATAAACCACTTATGCCATTAACTGCTAATGTTTGGATTATTGGACAAGATCAACGATTGCAGCAACAGCCTATTGAAGTGGTCGAGTATAATCCTGATACCAACCAATATTTGATTGCAGGCATTAGTAATGACAGTTTGATTTGTCTGGCTGACTTACCGGTGAGCTCAAATGGCAAGATAGTCAAGGTTTCATAGTCTTCAACACAGACTGTTACATTGTATAGAAACATTAACAAAGTCTATCTTGTTTTGTAACAGCTTAATTAGGCAATATAGCCATATGTCATAGAGCATTATATTTTTTTCAATCTTAGAGGCTTAACGGTTTGCATCCTTGAACATTTAAACATCATTGATGTATTGATCATAAGTAATACATGACAGCACGTTAGACTTTTTACGAACCATAACAACAACTAGAGGACAACCCATGAGTAAGCAAATTTTATTGATTGAAGACGATCCTGATTTAGCCGAGTTGATCAGTGACTACCTAACGATGAATTATTACGATGTACATCATGCAGGTCTTGGTCAAGAAGGACTTGACTTATTAGACACTAAAGAACGCGATATAGACTTGGTTGTCCTTGATTTGATGCTACCTGATATGGATGGTATGCAGGTGTGTCAAAAAATTCGTGGTAATAAGAATAACATGACCAATAAAATCCCAATTATCATGCTAACAGCGAAAGGAGATACGACAGATCGCGTATTAGGTCTTGAGATGGGTGCTGATGATTATATCGCTAAACCTTTCGAGCCACGTGAACTACTAGCACGTATTCGTGCAGTGATTCGTCGCCACGAGCAACCCAATCAAGCAGACAGTCAGTCAGACAGTTTAACTTTCGGTCGTTTAAGTGTGTTCCCTGATAGTCATGAAGTAACCATCGATGACGAGCCTGTACGTTTGACAACGCATCAATTTCAATTACTGCATTACTTTGCTACTCACTCTGGTAAAGTACTAAATCGCGAGCAGCTTTGGCAAGCCATGCCAAATGATGATAGCTCAGACAACATCGATCGTGCTATTGACGTCCATATTTCAAGACTACGAGCTTTGATTGAAGACAATCCACGCCAACCAAAACGCATTATTACAGTACGCGGTGTTGGTTATCAATTTGCCACCGATCAAGTTTGATCATCGTAAAAAACAGCTAACCAATCGAAAAACAACCATGCTATTTGATTTGTAGGTCAAATAGCATGGGTCGATATAAGCGTCTAATAATAGAGATGGTTTAATGCAGCAATTGGGTTTTCGTTCCGTATTTGCCAAGTTATTTGCCAGCGTCATGCTAGCACTTACGCTATTTGCAGTCGCTATGGTGCTATTAACGCAGCTTGTGCATGACAAAGATGCAAGTATTCGCTCAGAAGTATTAGCCACACAAATTTTGGGACAAATAGACCCATTTTTGCATGAGCTCAATAACTCTGTTAGCCGAGACAATCGCTTACAGTCCCGCTTCATGCTGGCAGTGGTCAAAAAAAGCTTTGATATTTTTGATGAGTCATTGCAAGCCAAGATGGGCTTATATGACAGCCAAGGTCGCTTGTTGATGCAAACAGATAACAGTGATTTACCACTAGAGCTGCCACCTCCTCCTTCTTTGTTATCACGTGCTTTTCCCTCATTTGCAGAAAAAGCTCCTACTCAACAAGCTCAAGTTTATAGCAGCACTGGCTATACCCTGTTATATGAATCACGCTTACCTCCAAAAAAACCCGTACTCTCTTCTGCACTGAATTTGTTCACTGGTACATTACTACTGCTATTCATCATGGCGGGCGTATTATGGTGGATTGCTCGTACCATTACTTGGCGCATCAATCAAATGAGCCAGCAAATGACACAATTGGGTGATGGTGACTTTACGGTACGAGTTAATGTTAGTGGTAATGATGAAATCACTTCATTGGCATGTGGATTCAATCAAGCCGCCCAAAAAATCGAACAGCTCATCGATGCCAATAATTTACTACTAGCACATGCCTCTCATGAGCTACGTACGCCCATTACTCGTATTCGCTTACAGATCGAAATGATGGATATGCTCACTAATGCTTTACCATCTGACACAAAAGCAAAATTTGATAAGCGGGCTCAGGCAGTCAATCGTGACTTATCAGGACTTAACGATTTGGTAGAGAGCATCCTATTAGTCAGCCGTATGGATGCAGGTCACGCTTTACAACAAGTTGAACGTTTAGACTTATACGACCTAGTCAATCAAGAGCGCCAACACTATCCTGAAGCTACGTTAATTGGTGAGCATGTTACTATTGATGGGCAAGCAGCGATGCTGACTCACTTAATTCGTAATCTATTGACCAATGCAATGCTGCATGGCAAACCACCTGTAACGGTATTATTGTACGGTGTGCAGATGATTGATGAGGCTGGCATCATTCCTGATTATCTGTTACAAACAGTGCTTTGTGATGGCTTCATTGATTGTAATGGTGTGGATTTTGAATCTTATGATAAGCCACTTGATACTAATGACGGCAGTGTACAAAATACTGTGCCGCTAAATAATACATCAACCACTAGTGACAACGGCAACACTGAAACAACAGATTCGATCGCTACACTACCCGCACCACTTATTTATAAAAATGGTGAAACTATTGTTGCCGATACTGATACCGATGCCGCAGATCATGAGGCTGAGGTAGCGTTATTAGGCAGTCGCACTAACAAGGATACATCTGAGACAAACGCTACTAAAAATTTAGCCACTCATGAAAACACATCGAGTACTATTAATGAACCTTTATTGAGCGCTAATTATCATCGCTTTACCAATGAATTGACTGCTAAGATTAAAAAATCTATTTGGAAGGCTGTTCCTGATACTCAAGATAGCTCAACAAACAAAAACGTTAAAAACAAAAAATCTGATGAAGCAATTATTGAGTCAACCGTTAACAGTAATAGCCCTAAAAATAGTACGAATACACAAGACGACTCTAAAAACAATGCTCCCAACACTACTGAGGCTTTAAACACTCCGCGTAAAGAAGGCTTATTTGCCAAACACATGAAAAAAGCCAAAGCAGAACCTGTACATCCCCTACCAAAATATGCAGTTTTGTCAGTCATTGATGAAGGTACAGGTATTCCGGAAGACAAACGTGAAGAAGTATTCAGTCCATTTGTGCGTTTACAGCAAAAAAATAAAGGCTCTGGTCTTGGTCTATCTTTGGTATCACAAATTGTTACTGCCCATCAAGGACGCATCCTCACCGATACCTTGAATGGTCATACTAGATTTTTAGTTATCATACCCGTTAAGCATGACCCAAATTACCAACAGAACGATTAAGGTGTATCTCCCATTCACTCGATAGTCATCTAAATGGGCTAAAAATAGCTAAACCTTGCCAAACATCGTCAAATAACTGGTCAATATCCAGATACCATTTTCGCTATTTTGCTTGTTTGACGATCATTTTTATCACTATTTTTGAAATGAACGCTTTGGCCAATCACGCTATTACCTTGATAGCATGTGTTACCCACTGGCAGAATCTTAGCTTCAGTGTTCAACGATCCTCAATACTATTATGACTGGCTAATAGCTACTGTTCATAAGCCTGTCACGGATGCGCATATCCAAAGTGCCTAATAATATGCTATATTAACGCCCCTTATTATAGGGTTGTTAACAGTTGTTTTTTTAATTGGCTTCTTAAGTAGCAAGTAGAAGCAAAACAACACGTTCATGACTATTAAAAAATTATTAAATTTTGAGCCCTCCATGAATGACATGATTGTCTTAAACGATGTGACCAAAAGCTTTTTAAGCGACCGATCAATCAAGGACAAAAACGGCAAACCACATTGGTTTACTGCTGTCGAGCCAACGTCACTGTCTATCCAACAAGGTGAAATATTTGGCCTAATGGGCTACTCTGGTGCCGGAAAGTCCACCTTATTGCGTCTGATTAATATGCTCGAACGTCCAGATTCAGGTCAAGTCATCATCGATGGTACCGACTTAACGACTTTGTCTGCCAGTGAGCTACGTATCGCTCGTCACAATATCGGTATGATATTTCAGCAATTTAATCTCATGTCTAACCAGACTGTATTTGACAACGTAGCATTTAACTTAAAAATTTCTGGTTATCCAAGTCGTGATATTCATAAACGTGTGATGGAATGCCTAGCGATTGTAGACTTAACCGACCGTGCTGGCCACTATCCTGCTCAGCTATCAGGTGGACAAAAGCAACGTGTTGGTATTGCCCGTGCCATTGCGCCAAGTCCAAAAGTACTACTAGCCGATGAGCCCACCAGTGCGCTTGATCCTGCAACGACCCGCAGCTTACTGACTTGCTTACGTGATATCAATGAGAAGCTTGGTGTGACCATTGTCATCGTAACCCATGAGATGAGTGTCATTCGTAGACTCTGTGATCGCGCAGCATTACTGCATCAAGGGAAACTATTGGAAGTGGCAAACGTAACAGAAGGTCTGATTGAAGCAACCACCACAATTGGCCAAGGCTTAGTGCACGAAGACTAATGAGAGGCAGGAGAAATAAATATGTTAACTGATAGTGGATTATCCGCCTCTATAGACAAACTGTTGGCTCTGCGCAAAGAAATTATCGATGCCTTTATCGATACCTTTATTATGCTTGGTATATCCACAGCAGTAGCCATAATTATTGGTGGGCTGTTTGGGGTATTCTTGTTTTTATCCAGTGATCGACAGTTTTTGCAAAATAAGACACTATATGGTGTGCTAGGTGGCATTACCAACTTTATGCGTGCTTTCCCATTTGTCATTTTAATGATTGCCATGAGTCCTTTTACAAAAGCGATTGTAGGCACAGGCATCGGCCCTATAGCTGCATCGCTGGTATTGGCCATTGCTGGTTCGTTTTATTTTGCCCGTTTGGTCGAGCAAAACTTACGTGAGGTACCACGCGGTATTATCGAAGCCACCGAATCTATGGGAGCCCGTCCTTTTACTATCATTAAAGTCCTACTTAATGAAGCTCGCTCAGGACTGGTGCTGTCAGTGACGATTCTTTGCATCAGCCTACTCTCTTACTCAGCAGCGGCTGGTATGATTGGTGGTGGTGGTTTGGGTGATTTGGCCATTCGCTACGGCTATTATCGTTATCAAACTGAAGTAATGATATTTATCGTGATTGTCCTTTCAATCATGGTGATTTCTATTCAAGCCACTGGTAACTGGTTGGCTACTCGTTTGGATAAACGCTAAAACCTTTATCCAAAAATAGAATAGTGTCAGAGTAAGGGCCATCTGAGCTAATGCTAATATGAATAATATTCAAGGTTTGATGCCAATTTATCCTAAGCAAAAAGCTTGACTTTGTTACTGAGACCCTTTAATTTTGTTACTAACTTAACAGCCGTTAACTCAGCAGCATTACTATTGATAATGTTGCTTTTTTAATGGTCGCTATTTAACCTTTTACATCATACCTTTATTAAGGAAATTCAATGAAATTAACAGATATCAGCCGTCAGTTGGCCACAGCATTTGCGGCAGTTGGCGTATCAAGTCTAGTCTTAGTTGGCTGTAGTAATTCATCAGCGCCAGAAGCGAGTCAAGAAGCGGTAACCGAAGGTTCAACAGCAGAAACTGCGGCAAATGACATCGATCCTGATCATACAAAAATCATTATCGGTACGACCGAAGGTGATTTTGCTGACATGGTACGTAACCAAGTAAAAGGCTCGCTTGAAGCACAAGGCTACGAAGTTGAGCTGATTCCATTTACTGATTACGTACGCCCTAACTTGGCATTGGCTGAAGGTGACTTGGACATCAACATCTTCCAACATAAGCCTTATCTTGATAACTTCAAAGCAGAAAACAATCTTGATTTGGTCGAAGTCTTCCAAGTACCAACCGCACCACTTGGTATCTACTCAGGTAAAAAGACCTCTTTTGATGACGCTTATAAAGGCATGAGTGTCTCTGCACCAAACGATCCAAGTAACTTTGCGCGCGCTTTGGTTATGATGGATGATCTTGGTTGGATTAAACTAAAAGATGATATCGATCCACTAACAGCTTCAAAATCTGACATCGCTGATAACAGCAAATACGATATCGATATCATTGAACTAGAAGCCGCTCAGTTACCACGCGCCCGTGACGAAGTAGACTTTGCCGTCATCAACGGTAACTATGCAACAGATGCTGGCATCGATCTGACCGAAGCGCTGTTCCAAGAACCTAGTTTTGCTTATGTCAACTGGTCTGCTATTAAATCTGCTGATACTGGCAAAAAATGGGTCGAGGACGTTACCAACGCTTATAACTCAGAAGCCTTTAAAAAATATGCTCATGAGACTTTCCCAGGTTATAAATATCCAAAAATTTGGGGTGCTGACGACAGTGCACATGCTGAAGGTGATGAACACGAGCACGAGCACGAACATGCAGAAACAGACGCAGCTGCCCAGTAAGTAAGCACGTATTTAGATGATAAAAAATAGCTATTTTAAATAGACAAATCATCTTTACGCTTAAATAAAAAAAGCCCATTACTTAAAATAATGGGCTTTTTTTGGTCTGATTTTTAAGGAGAATGACGTTACAGCCTGTTAGTCCTTTGTAGGAAACCGTCACTCGCTCTTTTACTTCGTGCTGATTTTTTTTATAGTAGATACGCTTAATAACAAACTATAAGGATAATAATATGAGTGCTAAAAACTATAAAATTCGTACCGCTGGACAAGCAAACATCCCTGTACTCGGTCTAGGTACATGGCAGTCAACCGGACAAGACTGCATCGATGTCGTCAAAAAAGCATTAGAAATGGGTTACGAACATATCGATACAGCTCAAGCTTATGGCAATGAAAAAGAAGTCGGTCAAGGCATCAAGCAATCGGGGGTGGCTCGCGATAAGTTTTTCTTGACCACAAAAATATTTCCTGATGATATGAAATTTCAACCAGAGAAACTAGTTGCGGCAGCCAAACGTTCATTGGTAGACTTAGATACTGACTACGTTGACTTGCTGTTACTGCATTGGCCTGACGACCGCGTACCATTATCTGAGACGATTCCTGCATTGTGCGAATTACAAAAACAAGGCCTGACACGCCATATCGGTGTATCTAATTTTAATATTGCCGATATCATCGAAGCTAAAAAGTATGCTGACGTGCCTATTGTGGTCAATCAGGTTGAGTTTCATCCATTTATTAAACAAAAAACGCTACAGACTTTTCTGAACAACCACCACATCTTGCTAGAGGCTTACTCTCCGCTCGCGCGTGGTGATGTCTTTGATAATGATATTATCAAAGAGATTGCTGATACACATAACGTGACGCCAGCACAGATATCATTGGCTTGGATACTATCAGATAAGCATCGTGTAGCCATTCCAAAGACATCAAACCCAGATCACCTGCAAGGCAACTTGGATGCTATCAACGTACAATTAAGTGCAGAAGAGCTGGATAAAATTGCTAGCCTAGCTCGTAGCGACGGTCGTAAAATTGAGCATCCTGACTATAGCCCTGTATGGGATGACTAATAGTCAATTGACTATAAGTGAAAAACTTAAAGAAAATACTCCATGAAAAAAGCCACCGATACAATCGGTGGCTTTTTAGGCTCTACTAAAATAGTTTTAACGATAATAATCGTTATTGCTGTAAGGTACTGGTCTCATGAACCTTTTCAGCAGGGTTGTATTGCTCAGAAGAAGGTGCGGTACCGCTGCGATTATTTTCTTTCATTGATTTGGCAACTTCTGGTGGCATATAGTTCTCATCGTGCTTGGCCAATACTTCACCAGCCACAAAGGTGTCGCCCTGCATTTTCCCAGTGGCCACAACCCCTGAATTCTCAGCAAACAGATCTGGCAATATCCCTTGATAAGTGACTGGCACCGTAGATTCAAAATCAGTAATAGCAAACTCAACATTCAATGGATTGTCTTCTGCACGCTGTACGCTACCCGCGACCACCATACCGCCTGCACGAATCCGTTTATCTTGTGGCGCTTCACCTTTTGCAATGGCACTAGCATCAAAGTAATAATCGGTCTGTTGTCCAATAGCATATAGAACTAGCACGACAGCGACTGCGGCGCCTGCAAGCGTAAACATCACCCACATTAGTTTTTTGCGACGAACTGCATTCATACCACTACCTCATTGATGAACCACTGTTTTACAGACCTTAATCAGTCCTGCGTTCATCCATAAAACAGAAAATATTAAAGAACCTACTAAAAGAACCTGCCATTAGAAAAAATTTATAAAAACATCTTTCTAATCGTACGTTTCTATTACCTATATAGTAGCATTTTTCGTATAAATCAATCAGCCTTATGGCGAGCTATAAGGTCACACATTCATACGTAATAGGTTGCTAATTTGTACGCTAAAGCCATGATATTGGATGGTTTTTCTGATGGGGATATTTGTTGGTTATAGAGACTTTTTATTAACGCTACGCTGCGCTTGACGTGCTTGCTGAATCGTCAACTGCTTAATAAGTGTCTGTCTCTGCCTACGACTATAAAAAACAAACACCAGCATGACTCCGACCGTGATAGCCCAACACGACCAAACAAACGCACCATGCCTGCCCATGGCGATAAACTCAGAGAAGCTATAAAAATAAGGCTGCATAATATTCCCTAGCGGTTATTTCTGTTGACCACGGATGTATTCTTTTACCCAAGCTTTGCCTTGGTCACGATATAGTATTAGCGTGTTGGTACGGTAAATAGCTAACGCTGCCACCAGTAAATAACTGCCAATAACCATCAGTAATAGCGGCATCCACATATCGGCCGACATTTTTGGCGCAGAGGTCAAACTAAACGTCGAGCCTTGATGTAACGTATTCCACCACTGTACTGAGTATTTGATAATAGGTAAGTTCACTGCGCCCACAATAGATAAAATAGCAGCGGCCTTGCCACGATTGGCAGTATGCTCAAAAGCAGCAAACAGTGCCATAACACCAGCGTATAAAAAAGCCAAAATGAGCATAGATGTCAAACGTGCATCCCAAACCCAATAAGTGCCCCACGTGGGTTTTGCCCAAACAGAACCAGTAATCAGGCTAATAATACATAGCAAAAAACCTATCGGTGCCAGCGCTTGTGCTACCAAACTGGCAGTTTTAATCTTCCATACTAAGTAAATCGCTCCTAATATAGCGAGCGCAAAATAGATAGAAATAGCAATACTAGCAGCAGGTACATGAATAAATATAATGCGGTAGCTGTTGCCTTGTAGATAATCAGGCGGTGCAAAAGCAAGACCCCAGACACTGCCTATCAGCAAGAAGATACCAGCCAATATCGCAAGCCACTTGACCCAAGGCGCAAAGATACGAAAAAATTGCTTGGTACCCACAGTGGTTAAAAAGCCTTGCCAAATGCGCTGCCACAGACTAGGAGATGAGACGTTATTCAGGTTGGGCATGGGGATAAACCTATTTGCGCAGCTCTTTGGTTATCGTCGATACAGCGCAATATAGGCGCTATGATCGTTTAACCTGCTGGCGTTAAACACTGGATCGAATCTATATATTATTTATGTAGAAAGTTAGCTATTATAGCAAAATTGCCCGTTTTCAACATACTGTTAATACAAAGGTTTTTATAAGTATTTCTACGGAATAATCTTTACAGTTTTTAATTAAGCCACGACATTTTCAAGGTCACTGAAATGACCCACGGCATGACCAATACTGAAATAATACTACCAGCCAGCAGTAACGCCAAAATAGGCAAGCCATTAAGGCCAGAAGCAAACAAATCAACCGCACCCGTCGCAAAAATCAGCACAGGCAACTGCATTGGTAAAGCGATCAACGGCACGAGTACCGCACCATTCTTTAGTGACAGTGTCAAACTACTGGCAACTGCCGACAGCATCAACAGCATCGGACTACCGGTCACAATAGAAGCCATCAATATCCACGCTTCAAACCAACTAAGCTGAAATAAAGGCACGGCAAGCAAGCTTAATACAGCCACAATACCACTGCTAAATATCCAGTGAATAATCAAGCGAATCAGTACCCATAACGGCAGTGATGCCTTGGCAACAACCAATTGCGCCAATGTACCATTATCAAGCGCAGGCTTAAACAAACCATCGACACCCATGACCAACGATAACAATGCTGCAATCCACACCGCTGACACACCAAGACGTTGCAATAATGCAGGCTCACTACCTACCGCTAGCGGAAATAATGTAATAATCACTAAGAATAGCACCAAAGGGTACAGCCATTGCACAGCCCCTTGCTGCTTCACTTGCCATTCGCGTCGCCATAGCTGCATAAAGCTAATACCACGCGCAGCCGCCACATTACTATTTTGCATTGGACTGTCCGTCATCATCCGTCCTTTCACTTACATGTATCGCGTTTATCTGGCCATTAAACAGTCAATTCCATACAACGAGATTGACAAGGTGACAGTTCGGTATTGTTTTCTAAACCATAAACTCTGACAAATCGAGCACTTGATTGGCAACGCCAACGGTCTGATGGCTCGTCATTAGTATCGAACCACCAGCATTAGTAAACTTGCATAGCCTGTCTTCCATTCGGGCCACCATATCGACATCGAGAGCGGTGAATGGCTCATCAAGCAACCACAAGGGTGTGATTTCGGGGGTTAGTAGATACAATCTTGCAAGCGTAATACGCCGAGTTTGCCCAGCAGATAAATGGCTTGAGCTGATCGTCTCAAATCCCTGCAACCCTACCCAAGCGAGCGCATCATCAATATCAGCGGTACTTGGTGTGATACCATATAAATTCAGTAAAAAATTTAGGTTTTGTGCCACAGTGAGGTTTGGATGAATGCCTAGCTGGTGCGACACATACAAAGGCTGAGTGGGCAGAGTGACCGTTCCTTGATAAACGACCTCGCCCGTCAGCACTGGTAATAATCCTGCTAGCTGCATCAGTAGTGTCGTTTTACCAGTACCATTTGCACCCACTAAATGACAGATACTACCAGCAGATAAATTGAGAGAGACACCTTCGCACAAAGGTATTTCACCACGCTGGACAGTCAGCTCATCAAGCATGAGTAACGGTGTATCCAAAGCTGTCATCAAAACCTCTCGTTATTTATCGAGTAGCAATCAATATTCAATATTCGTCACAAACCAATACGATGTTCATGGCATAATGCTTTATGCTTACCACAAACACGCAGTATAACAAATTGTCGATTACTATGACCTCAAAACCTATGCAGACTTCAAAAGATAACCAAAACCAAGACTTAACATCAAACACGTCAGCTTTTACTGTAGATAGCTTAATCAACGCGCAAGTTGATTTTATGCAGCAGTGGTTACGTCAGCAAGCCGAACCACTGAGCATGGAGGCTTGGCAATGGTTTGGCGAGCAACCGCTCAGTCAATATATCAGCCGTGAGAGTTTGCAACAGTTAATAAATGACTGGTTACTGGGTCACCCGATGAGTGATGTAATGCGTAAAGACATTCGTGATATCTTACATACCGTCATCTACCATCCAGTCAATGACAAGGTGCCACTGTCTGAACTGGTGGATGATACACAAGTAGACACGCTAGCCAACTATGTGGCGAGTCATGAGCAACAGCGTAATGCATTGATTCACACGCTGATCGGCAATGAAACTTTTGCAGATCTGCTTACCCAAACGCTATACCACGCTATCAACGACTTTATGGAGAGTACGCTAGACAAAGCCGGCGGAGTGGGCAAACTGATGAAACTTGGCCGTAGCTCTTTTGAAAAAGCCACGAACAAAAATCTTGACGATAAGCTGCAAGCCTATTTACACCGTAATATTAAAGACTTGACCCGTCGAGCAGAGGCTAATGCCCAAGCGCACTTATCAAACGAAGAAGTCGCGCGTTTATTAGTTACGGGCTGGGCTCGCATCAAAGAACAACCTGTCAGCCATCTACAAACCTATCTCAGTGATGAGCCTGACAATAACAGCATCGAGCATATTGAAGCCAGTATGCAACAAAGCTATGACCGCTTGCGAGTATCACCTTATTTGCAGACGTTAGTAACAGCCAGTATCGATACTTGGTATGACAACCATCAATCAGATACCATCATGACCGTCGCCGCGAGCATCTATATTGATGAGCAGGCAATGGCACAATTCAATACAGTGCTGCTGCCTATCGTATATGATGCCCTTGATAGCGCATGGTTTACGGCACATATCCGAACCATGCTACAGGCGTTCTATGAGCAGTCGCATATCAAAGAAGGCCTAGCGCTTAATAGCGCTCAATGATGAGTAGCCTCTTTTGTTCTGATAACAATCATCAACACATAAATCATTAAATATTATGCTGAAAATCGCCTACTCTGATATTTTTCGTTATTCAGTGCCTGAAAAGCACCGTTTTCCTATGCAAAAATACACCATGATTCCTGAGCGACTGCTGGCTGAAGGCACTATCACTGTCGATAATTTTTTTGCGCCAGCGCGTTTGAGTGAAGATGAGATTTTGACCACGCATACGCCTGAGTATTGGTATCAATTAAAAACGCAGACCTTACCACGCAAAGAAGCGCGCGCTATCGGCTTTGAGATGAAACCTGAACTGGTCGAGCGTGGCCGTTATATTGCCCATGCAACCTATGAATGTGCGCTATATGCACAGCAATACGGCGTGGCAATGAATGTCGCGGGTGGCACGCACCATGCGTTTGCCGATCATGGTGAAGGATTTTGCGTCTTTAATGATGCTTGTATCGCGAGCAATCTATTATTAGATCGTGGGCAAGCACAAAAGATTTTGATTGTTGATTTGGACGTGCATCAAGGTAATGGCAATGCCAGTATCATGGCAGACGAACCACGCGTATTCGTGTTTAGCATGCATGGCGCAAAGAACTATCCTTTTCGCAAACAAGTATCAGATCTAGATATTGAGCTTGATAACGATGCAGGTGACGCAGAATATTTGCAGATATTACAAGAAACCTTGCCGCGATTAATAGCAGAGTTTTCGCCAGATATGATGTTTTATCAGTCAGCGGTGGATGTACTAGCGACCGATAAATTAGGAAAGTTGGGACTGACAATAGAAGGCTGCAAGGCACGTGATCATTACGTATTGAGCCAAGCCAAAGCCGCCAACATTCCTGTTGCTATCGTGATGGGTGGTGGTTATTCAGAAGACATCGAAGACGTGGTTGAGGCGCATTGCAATACGTTTCGTTTGGCGCAGCAGATATTTTTTGGGAAAGGCGCTGACTTATAAAAATTGCGCAATCGCTCATATTGGGCAGCTTTAGACCATGTTGCTAGAAAAAATCAGCAATACCCTGCCAACCCACACGAATACCAAGTACGGTTAAAATCACTAAAATAAGCTGACGAAAACGTGCTTGCGGTAAATAACGACGTAAGCGAATTCCAACCAATAAAGTGGCGACAGACAAAACACTCAGCACAGCAATCAGCTGCCACTCACCGCTACTCAGTGCCATGATAGGCTCACGTAATACGATAATTTGAGCGATTTTTCCTAAAAAGTAACACATGTTACCGACTTTCGCGATGGTATGTTTATCATCACTGGCAGATAGTAAGTACATCATCAGTATGGTCGACATCGCATTGGTCGCACCGCCAACAACACCAGCACTAAAACCAACCATAATCAGTACAGGCTTGGTATCTGGCAAACGAACTTGCTTGCCGAGTAAGCTACTGATGACATAAAACCCAATAACCGCTGCTAATAGCAATAAAATATAAGCACTATCTATCCATAGCAGTAGCTTTGCGCCTACGATACTGCCAAGCAAACTCGTTAAAGCAAGCAGCCAATACCGTCTGCCATAATAGATAAAATTTTGCCAAATCGTACGACCACCACCCGCTAGCCAGGTCATCGCATTGAGTAATAATGAGGGAAAGATGACCAATACAATGGCATGGGGCAATGGATACATGCTAGCAAGTGCCGTGGTGGTCACCAACGTCACCCCTAACCCACTAATGCCATGTAGCAATGATGCCATCGCAAATATCACAATCAGCCACAACATCTGCGTACTATCGTTACCCGCTACATCCATTAGACCTGTCATATCACTTCAGCTTTTTTATTTTATATATAGCAATAACACGAGAGCGTGTTTTCATCTTAAAAACAGTCGTAAAATAAAATGAAGCGAATCAAACAAGCTTCACACCAACACATTTCTATCACCTGTCTATAGTCGCTTGACCATATCACTAGCGATTGTGACGCTGAGATATCGTCTCACCAATAATGCTAGCCAATTGCTCAGCAATTTTATCCTTGCTCGCTTTTTCAAGCGTGATGCTATCGTTTTTATAATGCTCTGAGAAAAACACTTGCATGGCATTATCATCGCTAGCAAAACCAATATCTGGTCGCGAAACATCGTTGCAAGCAATCAGATCTAAATTTTTAGAAACAAGCTTACCACGCGCATAGTGCTCGACATCTTGGGTTTCTGCCGCAAAACCAACAACAAACAACTCTGGATGCGCCAGTGAAATCGTTGCTAAAATGTCAGGGTTTTTAACCAAATTGAGCGTCATCACGTCTTGCGTTTTTTTGATTTTTTGTGGTGCAGCTTCTTCGGTACGATAGTCAGCGACAGCAGCGGTTGCAATAAAAACATCTGCCATTCTCACGCTATCACCGGAGGTAGTGACAGCAACATCATGCTCATCTCCGCAACCGCAACCGCAACCGCAACCGCAACCGCCGTGATGATGGTCGTGTGAATGAGTATGTTCCTCTGCATCATCAGATGGCTCAAATAACAATGCCGCATGAGTACCGTCCACACATTGCTGCGCTACTAACAACATCTCTTTCGCTGATAATACATCTATACGTGTAACATTGAGCGGCGTCGATAGTGATACCTTGCCACCCGTAATCAAAATCACCTCTGCACCAGCCGCCACGCAGGCACGCGCCAAAGCAAAGCCCATCTTTCCGGTGGAGTGATTAGACAGATACCTCACAGGGTCAATAGCTTCAACCGTTGGCCCTGCGGTAATCACGACTCTCCTACCTTCGAGCAGTTGCGGTGTCGTTTGCATCGCATTGAATAGCAACACCTCGTCCAATAGCTGCTCAGGCTCAGGCAAACGCCCTGCTCCCACATCACCGCATGCTTGCTCACCACTCGCGGGCTGAATAATCTGATAATTCATATCGCGCAAGGTTTGCACGTTTAGGTTGACCGCTGGATGCGCCCACATCTGCTGATTCATGGCAGGTGCAACGATAACTGGTGCCGTCGTCGCAAGGCACACCGTCGTCAGAAGATCATCTGCCATACCCATAGCGAGACGTGCCAGCGTATTGGCAGAAGCTGGTGCGATAACGATTAAATCAGCCCATTTCGCCAGCTCAATATGCCCCATGCCTGCTTCAGCATGCTCATCTAATAATGAGGTGTGCACCTCATTACCAGTTAGCGCTTGCTGTGTCAGTGGGGTGATAAAAGCCTGTGCGCCTGTAGTCATAATAACGCGCACATCAAAGCCTGCCTTAATCAATAAGCGGGCAAATACGGCAGATTTATAAGCGGCGATACCGCCAGTGATAGCAAGCACGATATTAGACATAAGCAGGGCAACAATAAAAAAGTTGAAAGATAGAATTGCGCTTATAGTAACAATTATGAGATAAGTTGGGTAAGAATTTCGATATTTACTAAATATATCCGGCAGTAATCCATTTTCAAGGAGTGACAATGGCGATCAAAGACTGGCACGAAGATGACCGACCACGTGAAAAACTATTAAAATTTGGTGCTGCCCATTTGTCCGACGCGGAGATATTAGCGATATTTCTGCGTACTGGCACCCAATCACAGTCAGCGATTGAATTGGCTCGTCACTTAATCGAGCAATTCGGTAGCTTAGCCGAACTATTGGCAGCGCCTCAAGAAACCGTCCTCGCTTGTCACGGCATTGGGCCTGCAAAATACTCACAGATATTGGCCTCGCTTGAGATGGGCACGCGTTATTTAGACAGTCAACTAAAAACAGGCCAAGCGCTTGGACGCTCGCAAGCAGTCAAAGACTATATTAGCACCCAATTACGTGGTGAGCACCGCGAGGTTTTTGCGGTGCTTTGTCTAGATAATGCGCTCAATCTGTTAAACTTCGAGATACTATTCACAGGCGGCATTTCATCTTGTTCCGTTTGTATCAAACATGTGCTGCGACATGCATTAAGCCACGCGGCTAGCCAACTTATCATTGCCCACAATCATCCTCATACCGATGCCACACCATCGACGGCAGATAACTTGCTTACCTATGAGTTAAAAAAAGCCTGCGACCTGTTAGATATATCACTAATCGATCATATCATCGTAGGACGTAATGAGACGCTATCCTATGCTGAAAGCTGCTTAGCGCCTTTTGGTTAGCTTTATCTGACTTATTTGGTCGTTGGTCCTACTAGCTATATACTTTATGGCGCTTGATACATATCATCGACACAGCGTAGCATTTTAACCGTTGATAGTCATCGACAACTGTTTCATATTGGTAGCTAGCTTTATCTTTTATTTGCCTTTTCCTAATTGGAATTCAAAACCAATTATTGGTGGCGAGATTCACTTAACGATAAGGCCGCTAAACGTCCGAAAAAATAACAACTATCTAGCTTAAAACATTCCTAGTCATATAATTTCACGCTTTTGGTTCAGCGTTATAAAGGAGACAGTCATGGTAATTGGCTTATTCATCTTAGCAATCATCATTCAATTAGCCATGGTTTTGACCATCTTTTTGTTATCCTTATCACGTGTCACTGGCAGCGTTATTGCTATCATTATCGTAATCGCTACCGCCTTGCTCAGTCCATGGTCGCTGATCTTAGGTATACCTATAGCTTTACTCTGCTTAGTGCTACTCATCACACCATTGCGCCAGTCGTTAGTCACCAAGCCAGTTTATAAGGCCTTGGGCGGCGCGATGCCAAGCATGAGTGATACTGAGCGTGAAGCCCTCGACTCTGGTACCAGTTGGTGGGAAAAAGAGTTATTTATGGGTGCGCCCAATTGGGACACCTTTGCAGCCTATCCGTACCCAGAGCTATCGGCAGAAGAACAAAGCTTTATGGATAATGAGGTGGAAGTATTGTGCACCATGCTAGATGAATGGAAAATTCAGCATGAAGACAAAGAGCTGTCACCACAAGCGTGGCAATTTATCAAAGCCAATGGCTTCTTAGGTCTCATCATTCCAAAAGAGTTCGGAGGATTGGATTTTAGCTCGTATGCGCAAAGCCGTATCATGAGTAAGATAGCCTCTCGCTCCCCTACTGCCGCTGTGACTTGCATGGTACCAAACTCGCTCGGCCCTGGTGAGCTACTCATGCACTATGGTACGGACGAGCAAAAACAACGCTGGCTCCCAGGTTTGGCCAAAGGTGATGAGATACCCTGTTTTGGTTTGACAGGCCCTGAGGCGGGCTCCGATGCAGGTGCGATTCCTGATACTGGTGTGGTTTGCTACGGTATCCATGAAGGTCAGCAAGTGCTTGGCTTACGTATGAACTTCTCCAAACGCTGGATTACTTTAGCACCTATCGCTACCGTTGTCGGCTTAGCATTTAAAATGCATGACCCAGAAGGACTGCTTGGCAATTCTGAGAAAACCGATTACGGCATTACTTGTGCGCTAATCCCTGCGAGCCACGAAGGCGTTATTATAGGACCACGTCATAATCCAATCGGCTCACCATTTATGAATGGCACAGTCGATGGTAAAGACGTCTTTATACCGTTAGATTATATCATCGGTGGCGTCGAAAACGCTGGACGTGGTTGGCGCATGCTGATGGAATGCTTAGGTGTTGGTCGTGGTATTTCCTTGCCAGCTTTATCCACCTCAGCCAGTGAAATGACCTATTTGTCTGTTGGTGCGTTTGCTAAAGTGCGCGAGCAGTTTAAGATTTCTATCGGTAAGTTCGAAGGCATACAAGATGCCACCAGCCGTATGGCCAGTAATACCTATATGCTAGAAGCGTTTCGTCATCTCGTCACTTGCGGGCTAAACCAAGGCGGTACGCCATCGGTCATGACGGCAATGGCAAAATACTATGCTACCGAAACCATGCGTAGCGTGGTCAATGATGGTATGGATGTGGTCGGTGGTCGTGCGGTACAGATGGGACCACGTAATTTCTTAGCGACCCCTTATCAAGCGATTCCAGTCTCTATCACCGTTGAGGGTGCAAACATCTTGACGCGCTCATTGATGATATTTGGTCAAGGTGCGATGCGCTGTCACCCTTATCTATTTGATGAGCTGCAATTACTACAAAGCGAAGACAAGTCCAACGCATTAAAAGAGTTTGATGTTCTATTTTTCAAACATCTAGGTTATACCTTTAACCGCGGGGCAAAAGCATTTGTCGCAGGTTATGTCGGTGGTAGCGGTAACGCCCCTAGCTTCGTAGACAGCTTTACTCGTCCTTATTACAAGCATATCAATCGCCTAAGTGCAGGCTTTGCCTTGACTGCTGATATGGCATTGGGACTACTGGCGGGTGATTTAAAGCGTAAAGAGATGCTCTCTGGACGCTTAGCTGATATTCATAGTCATTTGTTTATCGCAACGGCTATTTTGCAGTTCTATGAGCATGGTAGCAAATCGAAGTCTGAACGCTTACATGCTGAAGTTGCTCTACAAAACAGCTTATACACCATTCAAGAAGCATTTTTATCCTTCTTTGATAATTTCCCAAATCGAATGGCCGCCAAGTTGGTTGGCTTTGTGACGTTCCCAACAGGTCGTATATTTACGCCGCCGAGTGATGAGCTTAAACGTCAATTGGGTGATACCTTTATGGATGACTTTGAGACCAACCCGTTCCGCGACTATCTCAAAACCATGGTTTATTACAATACCGAAGAAGACGATGTGACTGGGCGTATGGAACATGCTTATCAAACGCTTATCCATATCGAGCCCCTATGGCAGAAGTTTAAAAAGGCTGAGCACAAAGACAGCTTTGAAGGGCTAACGTTTGAAGATCATGTGGTTTATGCCAGTCAAAACGAAGACATCACTGAAGAAGAAGCCGAAGTTCTCATTCAGTATAATGCTATCCGCTTTGACTCACTATTAACCGATGTGTTTGATAAGCATTTATCACAAGCGCAAGAACGCTCTAACCCTCACACTCTTGACAATGCAGTACAGCAACTGACTGACTATGCCCAGCTCAAGCAAAATGCACAAGCCAAACATGGTGTTGCAACGGATAATGAGGTTGTAGAGGATAACGTTGATACGTCTCAAAATACTGATGAACAAACCGGCGATGCCAATCCTAATCATGGTTATGAGAACGATGGTGATGTCGCAATGGTCAGTGAGCAAAACACGACTGAAGAGACAGGCACGCAGACAGATTTTAATGAATCAGATCCTGATACAGAAGCCCTTGACCCTCGCTATCGTGATGCCGAATCACATCTCAGTGAGCGTATGAGTAATAATCACAGTCGCCATACTGCATCGTCAAACACTACCGACGAAGGTCTATCTGAAATGCCCGAAAAACCTCAGCCGCATCAAGAAAATGTACAGCAGGATACTGATAAGATTTAGCAATCGATTCTGAATGCTCGGTGCGACTTTAAGCTTTCTAATAAGACCTTAACGACACACTAGCAATACACTGATTCTCAAAAGCCAGGCTACCCTCAAACGGTGGTTTGGCTTTTTTATTTTATTAACAAATGAAAAGTTTTTAGTGTGTGTCCTCATTTTAAAAATGGTAATAAAAATGAGATAAATTGTAGTCAAACAAGGAAAATAGCGCAGATAATATCGAGATATTAGTCAGCTATTTGACGCCGTTTGGCAAGATTTAGCCATTTTTAACCCATTTAGATGGCTATCGATTGAATTGAGGACACGCCCTAGTCATACCATGATAGTAACGACGTTCTAATACATATGAATCGCCTAGCCTTAAAGCAGTCTATAGCATCAATTCGTTAATATGCAAAATCACACTACAGACTTATTTATATTTTTTTGTTTCATATGCGAAACAAACTGTTTAGAATAAATACTGACTATAATGTGGGTACATGGTTATGATAAAAGTCATGTAATGAGAAAAAAATGATAAATAAATCTTGCAGTGCCCATTATAATTCTT
>NZ_JBQSVP010000004.1:0-70550 GCF_052376345.1 Psychrobacter sp. AOP5-GZ1-6
CTACCTGCAGTCAAACAATTCTAAAATAGATACAAAGCAGCCGACTGCAGATTGCATATCTAAGGAGAATAACACCGTAGCGGTTTGGTAGCTCACTGACTATACAAATTGATTTGGATTCATCAGTCTGCCATATTATGCTCAATTAATAATAACTGTCATAATAAGAACATATTGACTGTTCATGCTTGTTTTAGCATTACCCATCATATAACACCATAAGGATTACGCAATGTACGGCGTCTTAATGATTGATATCGATAGTACCTCACTGACGAATGAAGATGTTAGCCTAATCAAACAAGCACAAGTTGGCGGCGTTATTTTATTTGCCCGAAACGTCGCAGATGCCGCGCAAGTGCGAGCATTGTGTGACGATATACGCTATCACAATCCTGATATATTAATCGGTGTCGACCAAGAAGGTGGTCGGGTCGCTCGGCTACGTAATGGCTTTACGCCATTACCAGCGATGGGCAGACTGGGTGAGTTATTTAACCGAGACCCAAACCGTGCATTGAACTGTGCTTACGATTGTGGTTATTTGATGGCCACAGAAGTGTTGGCTGTTGGGGTGGATTTGAGCTTTGCTCCTGTGCTTGATAGAGATGGTATTAGTCAAGTGATTGGTGACCGTAGCTTTCATCAGGAGCCACAAGCCATTATTGCGTTGGCAACTCAGTTTATGCGCGGCATGAAAGCAGCGGGTATGGCAACTACAGGCAAGCACTTCCCTGGTCATGGCGCCATTGCTCCTGATTCACACGTAGCTGAAGCAGTAGATACACGTAGTTTGGACGAGATTATGCAGAGTGATATGCAGCCTTTTGCACAAACACTGCCATGGCTCGATGCTTTAATGCCTGCTCACGTTATTTTTTCGCAAGTCGATGACCAACCAGCAGGATTCTCCAAGATTTGGCTAAAAGACATTATCCGTGATCAACTCGATTTTAATGGCGTTTTATTCTCTGATGATTTATGTATGGCAGGTGCTCAAGCAGCAGGTGACGTCAGCGCACGTGTAAAAGCCGCTATTGAAGCAGGTTGTGATATCGCACTAGTTTGTAATGATCGAGTCGCCGCCCATGAAGCAGCTGAAGCGGCACAAGAGTTGCCCTACCCCAATCAAAATCGTATCAAAACCATGTGTGGCAATATTCCACTATGGCAAGGAGATCTGGAATCTACCTGCCAGCAATTTGAATATTGGCAACAAGCCAAACAGAATGTGACTCAAACCTTTTTTGACACAAAACCTGAGCCGCAAGCGACAAATAATCATGACAGTGCCAAAGACCCTACGGCATATAAGTAGGGCTTGTGAAATATCCATAAATAATAGAATGGCAAATATAAAAAAACAAAAACCGCACTTTTATAAAGTGCGATTTTTCCATCATGAACTATTTTCACTCAAAATATTATAGATTAGTTTGCTGTGTCTACATCCATATCTTGAGTAACATCATCACTATCTGGTAGCATGTCATCATTATCACTATCAAGAGGATTTAAATCTGGATCAAGCGACTCATTATTGATGGTCATGCCATCATTCGCACTGCTAGGCTCATCATTGACAACAAACTCAATGCGACGATTGTGAAAACGCCCTTGCTCAGTCGAGTTATCAGCGATAGGTTCTGACTCACCCATACCTCTCGTCGTAAGCTTATTGGTATCGACACCTTGCGATACTAAATATTCTTTGACGGCGTTGGCACGCTCACGAGACAGCTCATTATTATGATCATCCGATCCCTGACCATCTGTATGACCGATAATCATCAGCTTGATATCTGGCACTTCGGCGATAATTTTGGTGGCCTGATCAAGTAACTCTTTATTTACCTCCGGCAGCGTTGCGTCATCTACGGAAAAATTAATAATCTGAACACTTAATGCACGAGCCACATCACTTGGATCTGGATTGTCACCAAGATTTTTCATCGCATTAGTTGCAGCGAACAAACTACTCTCTATCTCATCTTTTAAGTCTAATGGCCTCTCAGCCTGCACTTTCATCGCTGGCGCCGCTGCTTTTAAGTCAGCTATTAGCTTGTCCAATGCTAACGCATCAGACGTATTGACAGTGATAGTGTCACCTTCAATAATCATACTAGCATTTGGTACACTTTTTAGAATAGGCAAAACAGTCGTAAGCTGAGCTGCTACTGGCATGTCTACCGTAAAATGATCATCAACATCAGCACGACACTTATTGGCTTCATCACCAAATGCAGCAGTGAGCGCAGCCATTACGTTGGTCTGTAGCGTTTCATCGCCCACACTCATACGACAAGCATACAATTCACTGTTTTCATCTGTGGCCACACGTAATGAAGCCGCTTCTACATTACTTGCACCTGCTATCTGTTGTGACATGGCTGGCGTGGCAACAGGCTCAGGGTTTTCTTGGCAACCACGCAGTAACGCCCAAGCCAATGCACTCAAAATAATCAAACCAATGATTGGCAATAGTGCTTTCAAAAACCCACCTTGTTGCTCTTCTTGCTGTGGCTGTGGTGCTGTAGTGGTACTGACCGTATCAGCAAGAGGTTCTTCAACTGCCGCTGTGCTAGCTGATATAGTTCCCAGTAATACAGTGCTTGCCCATGCAGGTATATGGTGTTGGTAGCTGGCAAGATTATCACTCAAAAATTGCGGCACAGGCGTACTACCTGCCAAACTTTTGATTTCATAAAAGGCAAGTGGTGCGGCCATCGCAATCAATCCACGAGAGGCTGTCGCATCGACATCATGCTTACCCGCCAACTCACGAGCAATTTGATCACGTTGTGAGCCATCGGTCCATACACGGTCATAAAATGCTTGGTCATCACGAGCGATATTTTCATCGGCAAAACGGTTATAAGTACTACTGTCCGCTAAGCGAGCCGCAAAAATAGCATAAAACTGTTCAAGTAAATTTTTCTTAGCTGGACTATGGTCATCTTCTAGTACTGCTGGGCTCACTGTTCTAGTCAAATGACTGGTAATATCCATAATATAACGCCCCTATTTATTAGTGTTTATCGATATAGTTAGACATCATGATGATATAAAGTAAAAGCTTTCATCTTACTTAAACCAACTATACATAAAATTTTCTAAACCAAATTCTATTTTCATTATTATAAAAGTATTAAGTCAGCATCAACAATCAACACGTTGTTGTGCAAATGATACGTTAGATAATATTTTGATTGTCAAACATCCTTATAAATAAAGTGATGTTGATAAGAGAATCTTATATCATCACCTTAAATCAACCACGGTTAGCCTAATCTTTTTATCAAATTGATTATTGTCTTACTTGCGCAGGTTCAGCAATAATCACGGTATTTGCCATTTCATCCACTTCTGATTCTGAAAAAGGACCTGGTGGTGGACTACTCGCCGGTACATTACTAGGAGTATTGTTAGTCGGCTCACTGCGAGTATTGTTGTCAAAACTGTTAGGATTAGGTACAGGTAACATGCGATCATCAGTATCATCATCTGCAGTTTGGAAATCTCTAGGCTCACTATCGTTATAGCCTTCAACATACTGATCATTTGGAGCTGTGCCCTCATTTCCAAATTGATCGTCCATGCCTGCCGTTTCATTATTATTGACGTTTTCAGGTAATGGCAATGGCGCCGTGCTTTCTATATTCATCGCTGGCACCAACGTGCGGATATCCGTAACCAGTCGTTGCAATAACATACTATCTGGCGCGGCCAACGTGAGACGATCATTCTGCAACTCTAAACGTGCAAATGGCACAGCCCTGAGCAGATTAAAAATATTAGGCAGCACCTCCGTAGGTAGGTTCGCCATACTGGTAGCGACGCCTTCCTGTACTGTTAGCTCACAATTACTCGCTTGTTGACCTAAACTGGTATTAAGTGCTTGTTGCAATGCATTCTGTAGCGCTTCATCGCCAACAACAGCACTACAGCTAGATAGCCCTCCACTGTTGTCCATTCCAACGTTGAGCTCGACTGGCGTCAATACTTCTACAGGTGGCATGGGTGCAGCAACGACAGGCTCTGGCACAACAGGCTCTACCGGTGGAACGTTATTAGGCCTAATTAATATGGCCCAAGCCGCCAGTGCTAACGCCATAATAGCTATTATTAATAATATTATTTTGACCAATAAATCATTGCGCTGACTGCGGGTACGTACTTTTCCTCGCGAATTGCTACCACTTTCTGCCAAATGATGATCTGAAGGATTGGCATGAATCGCATCAGTATTCATAGAAAAATCGTCTTCAGATGCTGGTATTTCATCATCTTCTGCCGTGGTATTTTCTATATCAAGCGATGTCGATGTGATAATTGAGCTTGTACCTGCACTGAACTCATCAGGCTTATCTAAAGAAGTAATTGAGGGATTGTCAGTTACTGGCACAGTAATGGTATCTGCGATGCTGCTTGAGGTAGATTGTTTGTCGCTGTCTTGATAAGCATTGATAACCTCTGCCGCCCATACTGGCAAATAATTACGTAACGCTGACTGCTCTCCTTGCAGGAATGCTGGTAAAAACTGGCCATTGGCCAATATTTTAAGCTCGCTATAAACCAATGGTGCTGAGTTTATAAGTAACTGTTCAGTAATCGAATCGTCAATATGATGTGTCGCTGCTAGCTCTTGGATGACAACCTGCTGCATATCATTTTCTGACCATAACTGTTTGAAAAGCGACTGGTCTGTAACTTCCTCTGTGCGAAGTAATTGCGAGTAAATCTCTGGCAACGCGAGGCGCGCTGCTAAAATGGCATAAAACTGCTCAAGTAGACTGACATAAGCCACGCTGTCCTTACTATCACACTCCCCTAATACAGCAGGAGTAACGGTTTTTTCTAATTGGTCGATAATACTCATAAATTATTGCCTCTTGCGGCCTTTGCTTTACATCTGAAAAAGAATGAGGTGGTCATTATTATTTTATATATAGTCAGAAAACCATAAACTGCTACAGTGCTACCTTTTCTAAAGGCACTACTTCTACAATCTGAAGCCGGCTGTCTTATGGCCATTTTAGAGTGCTGTGACTATATTAGAGCCAGTCATAAATCAGCAGTCATCGTTACGGTCATCATACGAAGCATTACGTACTATGTCTGACACATTGCTATATTATTGACTATAAAAGCATAAAAGTGCATTGTTTTGTCGCACAATAGTTTTTTCATAGCATCATAACTACTATTAGTATAACTTTGTTGTTAATATTAGCGCTCAATAATTCACTATTAATTATTTGTCACATCGCCATTTATAGTGCTGCTCCATATCAGGCGTAGCCTAAGGATTTCCCGTTGTTCGATCATACGACCCTGATTATTATCATTACCGTTATTGTCAGCTTATTAGCATGGCAAAACAAAACCTTGTTTAATCGACTAATTTTTTATCCACCAGCGGTAAACAACGGCCAATGGGATCGCTTTGTAACGCATGGCTTTATTCATGCTGACAGTATGCACCTGCTCTTTAATATGTTTACCTTGTATTTTTTTGGACGCGCGATTGAAGGGTTGTATCGGTCATTTTTATTTGGTTATGGCTTTGTGATTTTTTATGTATTGGCCATTATTGTTGCAATGATTCCAAGCTACCTGAAAAATAAAAAAAATGCCAGTTACTTGAGCCTTGGTGCTTCAGGCGGTGTGTCAGCTGTCTTATTTGCTTTTATTCTGCTCGCACCATGGGAAAAAATCTATTTGTTTGCCGTTGTTCCTATTCCAGCCATATTATTTGCTGTCGCTTATGTCGCTTATAGCATCTATGCAGATAAACGTGGTGGTTCAAACATTAATCACATGGCGCATATGTGGGGCGGTGCTTTTGGCGTAATAGCCACGATTATTCTAGATCCGCGCATATTGTTACATTTTATCAATGCTTTGTTGTCGCCTAGTCTTTAGCAGCCACTTTTTAAAATCATGATGCTCGAAAGTCATGATGCTCTCAAGTCATGATACTCTGATACTCTGATACTCTGAAATTCTGAAATTCTGAAATTCTGAAATTCTGAAATTCTGGCAGATAATGACCAACCCTATTGTATTGTTATAAACTACTCACTTTTTTTATATATTAAGATGTAATAGTTAATTATGATTATAGATGTTATCGGTGATATTCACGGTTATGCAGACAAGTTAGTCGGCCTACTACTACAATTAGGCTACGTGCATGATGGTACGTGCTTTATGCCGCCCGCAGGTCATCGTGCACTATTCATCGGTGATTTGGTCGACCGTGGTTCACAGCAGGTAGCGACACTAGAGATTGTCTTTGCCATGCTAGATGCTGGTGTGGCTGATGCGGTGATGGGTAATCATGAGTACAATGCACTGGCTTTTGCCACGCTCGATCCTGATAACCCTACTCAATATCTGCGCTCACACAATGAGGTGCATGTACGCCAGCATGAGGCATTTTTAGCAGAACTACCATTTGATTCCGAAGCTCATCAGTATTGGCTACAACGGTTGTATGAGATTCCATTGTGGATCGAAACTGATTATGCCTGCTTTGTACATGCTTGCTGGGATGTAGATAGTATGACGATGCTAAAACCATTATTGACTGATGCCAACTGCCTAACGCCACAAGGTTTAATCGCTACCGCCAAAGAAGACACCGCACAGTTCGATGCCTTAGAGCGAGTATTAAAAGGTGTAGAAACACCACTACCTGATGGTTTGGTGATGACTGATAAAGAAGGCACTAAACGCTCACGGGTACGGGTACGTTGGTGGCTTGATGAGTTAGAGTCACGCACACTGCATGAGATTGCACGTGCGCCTTCATCCGCCATGGCACAAATCCCCAAAGATGCGATGGCCGAAAACATCAACTTTGCCATAAAGACGCACAAACCTGTCTTTGTTGGTCATTACTGGTTAACGGGTATGCCTGAACCACTTAGCCAAAAGGTTGTCTGTACCGACTATTCAGCTGCAGTAGATAGCGGCTACCTTACTTGTTATCAGCTCGATACTCAGCAGCCTTTACCACTCAAACCTGAAAACTTCGTACAACATCGACATGATGAAAACATTGATATAGGTCGACAATCCCAATAAGATTGTTCATCTATAGTATTAAAAAGTAAACTTGGCTTTACGAAGACGGCAAAATTTTTGTATGATGGTCTTTTTGAGGATATCAAAGCATGAGCACCACATCAGCGACTGTTAACACTGTTGAACAAAACGGACCTATCACTTCTCCTGCTGGTCAACCAAAAGTTGGTATCATCATGGGTTCGCAATCTGATTGGGCAACTATGAGCGGTGCGGCACAACTACTCGCAGACTTTGATATTGCCTTTGAGTGCGAAGTAGTCTCAGCACATCGTACCCCTGATAGATTATTTGATTATGCCAAAAATGCAAAAGGTAAGGGCTTACAAGTGATCATCGCTGGTGCAGGTGGTGCTGCGCATCTACCCGGCATGTGCGCCAGCCAAACGCCGCTACCTGTCTTTGGTGTTCCTGTAAAATCATCGATGCTCAGCGGATGGGATAGCTTACTGTCTATCGTACAAATGCCAAAAGGTGTCGCTGTTGGGACATTAGCGATTGGTACAGCAGGGGCTTATAATGCTGCTTTGCTTGCGATTCAAGTTTTAGCCTTACACGATGAGACCATTGCGACTAAACTAGACAGCTTACGTGAGACGCAAACCGAAACCATTCTAGCCAGCCCAACACCCGGTATCATCAATAACTAATCATCAATAGCTAATTATTCTTAGCTCAAGCAAAGTGACCACCAAACTTATTCACTTGATATTTATTTTTAGATGGGTTTTACTTAATACTAAGATTTATTTAATACAAGGTGCATACAGTGCACCTTTTCCTATTTTAATACACCAATATTTTTTTACTCAAAGAGCTTACCATGACTACAGCAAACGCTTATCCCGTTACCCAAACCATTCGTACCATCGGTATTTTAGGCGGTGGTCAGCTTGGTATGATGCTTGCCGAAGCCGCCTTGCCGCTTGGTTATCAATGTGTTTTTTTAGAAGACAACGCTGACTGCCCTGCCAGCTTATATGGACGCGTCTTTCATAGTGAACAATTAGCAGCATTTATCGAAGCCGCTGATGTTTTTACTCTTGAGTTCGAAAACACACCGACATCTACTGTCGAACAGCTTACTGAGTTATCAAAATCTGGTAAAAAACATGGCATGTCTCCGCCGCTAATGGCTCTTGATATCGCACAAGACCGTCTCAAAGAAAAGCAGATGTTTAATGACCTTGATATCGCCACAGTACCTTTTATGGCTGTCAATTCTGAAGCAGAATTGCAGCAAGCATGTGACAAGCTGGGCTTGCCTATCGTCCTAAAAACCAGTCGCGGTGGTTATGATGGTAAAGGTCAGTTCGTCATCAAACAAGACAGCGATATCAAAGCTGCTTGGCAAGAATTAAAAGATGCGGTCACAGGTAAAGGCTCTCTGACACCAACGCCAGTACCATTGATTGCCGAAGGTTTTATTGACTTTAGCCGCGAGCTATCTATTATCGCTGTACGTGCACAAAGCGGTCAGGTTCGCTGTTATGATTTGGTCGAAAACCATCATCATCAAGGTGTTTTAGCCAAAACCCAAGCCCCTGCTGTTGGTACTAGCCATTTATTTAAGCAAGCTCAAGATGCCATTACCACTGTCATGAACCATCTAAACTATGTTGGTGTGATGGCGCTTGAGCTGTTTGTGACCAAAGATGCACGTGGTCATGACACGTTACTTGCCAATGAAATTGCCCCACGTGTCCATAACTCTGGGCACTGGAGTATCGAAGGCGCAATTACTAGCCAGTTCGAAAATCATATTCGGGCGGTGGTCAATCTGCCATTAGGTGATACAGACAATGTCCATCCAGCGATTATGCTCAATGTCTTGGGGCAATATCCTGACATCAGCGCCGTGCTAAATATCGATGGTGTACACTATCATAGCTATCATAAAGCCGAACGTAACGATCGTAAAATTGCGCATATTACTTTAATGCCCAATGATGTGGCAGATTTAGAACCGGCTCTAGCCAAGCTCGTCGCGACTCTACCCAATAAAATGGGACTTGAGAAAAAATCAGTGGCAGCTGATGAGCAGCCAATAACGTTAGATAATCATGAGCATGCTGATGCTGAAAAACCTGTGGAAAATGCTGAATCAAGCAATGAGACTGCCGCATCCGATAAGACTGTAGCGGCAAAAGAAAATAAGGCTAAGAAATAATGCAGATTTGGGTGGATGCAGACTCAGTACCATTGATCGCCAAAGATTTGATTATCAAAACAGCTGAACGCACACAAACCATGGCGATATTCGTTGCCAATCAGCCAATTAAACTGCGCAAGTCACCACTGCTCACTATGACAGTGGTGCCGTCAGGATTTGACAAAGCAGATGACTATATCGTTGAGCAAATACAACCGGGCGATCTGGCCATTACTAGCGACATACCTTTAGCCAACGATATATTGGACAAAGGTGGCATGGTTTTGACCACTCGCGGTGTGGTCTATGACAAAAACAATATTAAGCAAAAGCTTAATATGCGTGATTTTATGGACACCATGCGTGGTACTGGTGTACTAGAGCTACAAGAGATGAGCGGACAGAAGCCTTACGGTGATCGTGACAAAAAAGCCTTTGCCGATGGATTAAATAAACTGGTACGTTAACTTCTAACATTGTATTTCTTTCAATCTCTATACAGTCTATAACCAAACACTATGTAATCGGCACGCTTCATAACGAAGCGTGCCGATTTTTTTGTTAACCTATAATCAGTTTTTGATATTACTTTCGATATTTATTTTAAAAAATACAGTTTATACGAAAGACAACGCATATAAGAATAGGAATGATTATGAAAATTTTAGTAATTGGTGCAAGCGGTCGAGTGGGTACAGATTTGGTTAAGCAGTTATTGGCTGACAATCATCAAGTGATAGGTACTACTCGTCAAGATAAAAAACTATTTGACGATGAAAAATACAGTCAACTAGACCTAGACATTACTGCTGAAAAAGAAGACATTCAAACGCAAATAGACCAAAATATCGACGCCGTTTATTTTGTTGCAGGCTCTGGTGGTAAAGACGTTTTAGAAGTGGATCTGCATGGTGCAGTCAAAACCATCCAAGCAACGCAAGACAAAGGTATCAAACGTTATATCATGCTCAGCACGGTATTCTCATTAGATACCAGTAAATGGGATAGAATTGCCGACCTAAAAGAATACTATATCTGTAAACACTATGCTGACCAATGGTTAATCAACGACAGCACTTTGGACTACACCATAGTCCAAGCAGGCGCGCTGAAAGAGCGTGAGGCAACTGGCAAAATTACTATTAACAGTGATGACGCAGGTGAGAACTCAATTGAAGATGTCGCTGCTACCTTAGCCACTGTACTAAATGCTGACAACACCATCAAGCAAGTCTTTAGCATGAGCAATGGTGACACGGCTATTAACGATGCTATCGCACAGTTATAATCACTAAAGCAAAAAAAAGCGAGTAGGCCGAAAGGTTTACTCGCTTTTTTATGGCTGTTATTTGAGATTATATTATTAGATGAGTAATAATATTTAGCCTCTAAAGAGTAACTATTAGAGAGTAACTATGCCAAACCACTTGGGAAGGGGATGACTTCTTCTAGACTGCTAGCTCCTGTAATGACCATTAGCAGCCTATCTATACCAACTGCGATACCGCTACTAGGTACCAAATCATCAGACGCCGCTAGTAGATGCTCATCGATTGGCATTTGTGGTAGATTATGACGCTGACGCAACTCATTATCTTGCTCGAAGCGCGCTCTCAACGCTTGTCCATCTGCTAACTCGTCATAAGCGTTAGCAATCTCTACGCCATTAATATACAACTCAAAACGCTTGGCAATACGATTACCTTCTTTATCTAATGCCGTTTTTGCCAAAGCCGCCGTCGCTGGTGGGTACTCAATAATCAAGGTTGGTAAATCATGTCCCAAGTTGGGCTCGACTGCATGACTAAACAATAAGTCCAACCAACTTTGACGTCGATCTTCTTCAGTATCCACGGCTCTACTCGCCTCACTGTTAAAGTCGAAGCCTGTTAAACCCTTATCTTCTGCCACTGCTTGTAATGCGCCAAGACTGGCTGTCAGTGGATGTATACCGACGAAATCCATAAAGGCATCGACATAACGATAGTGACTCATCACTACAGAACTGCCATAAAGCACTTCTAATAACTCGCCAAGCTCAACTGCCATATCATCCAAACTATAATTTGGCTGATACCATTCGAGCATCGTAAATTCAATGTTATGCTGCACGCCTATTTCATTATTTCGAAAAACAGGACAAATCTGATAGATAGGTACCTGCCAGCTAGCCAATAAACGCTTCATCGAAAATTCAGGTGATGTGTGCAAATAATAGGTCTGTGGTTTGTCTTGATAAGTGACTTGTGCCGCGATTGACTGCAAAAAAGTATCGGTATTACCGGCTTGTGACAATAGCGGTGTCTGCACCTCTAACACTTGCTTTTTAGCAAAAAACTGACGGATATTGCCTATAAACCGCGCACGCTGCTGCGCCATAGATAATGCCATGGTCGGTGCGTAGCTAGGCTTAGAACTGATAGACTTAGAAGTAATAGGCTGCGCAGAAATGTTATTTGCTTGAGTCATTTGTGGTCTACTACGATTGATAAATAATCAGTTTGGTAATTGAGTGTTTGATTTTTAAAACTGCCATTCACGACGTAAATGATAATCACGTCTTAATCCATCAAAATCAGTACCATTTACCTGCCCATCGACCTCCTTACTTCTCAAGGAGGCATCGTCTTGCCTAATATCATAAAACTTTATTAGTCTGTCTGGATGCGCCTTTAATTCAGACCATAGAAATAAGTTAAGCGGTAGTAATGCCTGCATTGACTGAACAGGTGTGACTGCTAACTTTTCACATAGCGCATCATAAATAATTTGCGTACCACGCAGCTTACCTTCTAGCGTATAGCCAGCGATATGCGGTGTAGCAAAGATAAGCTTGGATAATAAAGGCTCTGCAATCTGAGGTTCATGCTCAAACACATCAAGCACTACTTGTCGCCCAGTACGCTCAATATCTGCTACCAGCGCATCCGCATTAATTACAGGTCCACGCGCACTATTAATGAGTATTGTATCAGCAGGCATCATGGCCAATGCGTCGGCATCAATGATATGCCGTGTTGGATAATTGCTACCTCCAGGATGCGCATCACCTTTCTCATTTGTCAGAGGTACATGCAAGCTAACCGCATCGCTTTGGCTGAGCACCTGCTCTAAACTCGCATTATTAAGCTTGGATTTTGGTAATAGTGGATCATAACCTAAGACTTGCCAGCCCAAATCACTGGCATACTGAGCAAGTGTACTCCCAATATTTCCCAAGCCAATAATACCAAGGGTCATAGGTTGTTGCCAATACTGTGGACGCAACGTTAGAACCGCTGTCAATACATATTGCGCGACAGAGTGTTTGCTACAACCTGAAGCATTGGCAAAAGTGATACGACGCTGCATTAGGTAATCTTGATCAACGTGATCGGTGCCGATGGTTGCAGAACCAACGAATTGCACACTATTGTTACCAGCCAACAATGCCTCATCTACTTGCGTCACCGAACGGATTAATAAAACATCAGGCTGCACTTCTGCAAGTAATGATGCATTGATATCTCGTCCAGCAACAGTGATGATATCTACAGCCTGCTCTGATGATTGAGCAAGTGTAGATGCGTTAAAAAACTTGTCCAAACTGGCGATATTGCTATCCGCCAAAATAGTAATATGTTTAATAGTATTTACCCTACCCTTCATGGTTTTGCCACATAATTAATAACATAGTCGAACAGCTATAGCTTTTCTATAGAAATAGCTTTATTTAGGTTCATTTACTGGTGGTGATGCTTGGCTATCGGACAACACCATCTCTTGTGGCGCAAATATTTCATTTTTATGCTGCGATATCCATTCACGCCAAACTGCAAGTCCGATGGCCAGTACCACAGGACCAATAAACAAGCCAACAAAGCCAAATGCTGTCAGACCACCTAGTACCCCAATAAAGATAATAATAAATGGGATTTTGGTCGCGCCGCTAATAACAATAGGACGGATTAGATTATCAACCCAGCTAATGATTAATACGCCCCATAATGCTAAGCCAATACCTTCTGCCGTATGCCCTTGACTCATCAACCAAATAGAGACACCGCCCCAAGCGAACGGCGTGCCAAATGGAATTAGTGCAATAATAAAGGTTAATATACTCAATAAAATAGGACTTGGTGCGCCAGAAAAATAATAACCAATGCCCGCAAGCATCGCCTGCGCTAATGCAGTTAGACCAATACCATATACTACAGCACGCGTGGTCGTACCCACAGAGTCGATATATCCATCAATTCGATTACCAATAATATTGCGTAATGCTTGGCGGATTTGGCGAATAAGACTGGTGCCATCACGATAGAAAAAGAATAACGTCATCAGCGCCATACCTAGCTTGGCAAGGCTACTAAACACCACATCAAATGCTACTTTTCCATAATATAAATGTGACTGCACCCAAACACGAAAGGCTTCTAGCGTTCCTTCAGGATTTTTATTAATTCTCCACAGTACATCTTTGACCTGCTGACCTACAATAGGTAAGTCCTTAATAGAGTCCGGCACATCTAAATAGCCAACTTTGATACGATATATCAAGTGACTGATTAAACTTAAAGCTTCTTGTTGTAGAATAAATACGCCAATAACAAGTGGGATACCTATCATTAAAGAGATACTCATCGTCATGATGGCAGCACTAAAATTGGGACTCAGCTTCACCTTTTCATAAAAAAAGTTATAAACTGGAAAAGTCACATACGCTAAAATAGCTGCCCATAGTGCTGGCACGATAAAAAACTGTATCACTTGAAAACACAATACAAACAGCACGACCAATAAAGTAATGGCCAATAAGCGCTGAATAATAAACTCTTTTGTCCAATTTTCAATCATAGCGTATAAACCAATTGCAGACAGCAAAGACCTATTATGACTCCGCTGACGAGTTTATAAATGTGAGATGGAGCGCAACTTATAGACCTTGTCTATTAGTGGCATCCATTAGCGAGGGTTATCAATCAACTAAATAAGAACATGCTTTAAAGCCTACTTTGCAAGTATTAAATCATAGAGTACCGTAACATATTTACCGACTACAATTTTGACCAAAGCAGGATAAACCATAAGTTATTATCAGCACTTATTATGCAATAAAATCCAGTAACTATATAACGCTATGTTGTAATCTTTACTTACAACTTTCTGCGCATTAGCCTACCAGACTAGAACACTAGCAGATAAAAATGAGTACATCGGTTTAATGTATAAAAACAATGCCCTAATAGCCCATTTTACATTGACATGCTATAGCAATATCTTGTGAGCTAATTCACTGGCGCGTTCTATTTGTAGCGACAATTGATGTTATACTAAAGCAATTATTTTAAGCTTTTCAATATAGTTAGGTCTGTATGGTCTTATTTATTTTAACCATTACACTGCCACCGATTTTATCAAACTATATGCCACAACCCTCTTTTATCGACCCTCTATAGACCATCATAAGATATAACCTTTAGAGTGGCTCCATAATTTTGGATATTATGCGTAAGCCTTCGTAAACACTGTATCTCGCAAGCGTTATGTAATAATTTATGCATCATTTAAGCTCATCATATAGATTCACTATTAGAACTCAATATGAAAAAGTGCTATTTTTAGTTAACTTCGGATGACTATGATTTTATTTTAAATCAATACTGACCCACCAAATTTTAAATAATATATCGATAGGAACAATAACAATGTCAAAAGACACTGATAATCCCAATATAAATCCCTCAACCGAGGCCAGTAAGACTAAGAAATCACAAGAAACCGTTACTTTTGCTTTGGCTCAGTCACATTTTTTGGTTGGTGATATCACTACCAATGCCGACAAAATGCGCTCATTAGCATTAGAAGCACGCGATCAAGGCGCGGATGTCATTATCTTCCCAGAGCTCGCACTATTGGGTTATCCTCCACAAGATTTGCTGCTACGCCCAAGCTTATCAGGTCGCGTCAAAAATGCTCTCTCTAGTTTAAGCGATATTGATGATATCGTGATGATTGTTGGCTATCCACATGTCGATCATCATGGCACATTCAACTCTGCTGCTATCCTACACAATGGTCATCAAAAAGGCTTTTACCATAAGCAAATCTTGCCAAACTATGGCGTTTTTGATGAACGTCGTTATTTTGATAAAGGTCGTAATCAAGTTCTATTTGACTATAAAGGTATCACCATCGGTCTACTGATTTGTGAAGACTTATGGGAAAAAGGCCCTGCTGCTGATCTCAAAAAGCAAGGTGCAGATCTAATCGTTAGTTTAAATGCATCTCCTTTTGAAATCGAAAAACAAGAAAATCGTAAAGCAATGCTTGCCAAGCGCAGCCGCGAAAACAACTTACCAATCATTTATGTCAACGCTGTTGGTGGCCAAGATGACTTGGTGTTTGACGGTGGCTCTATGGCAATACAGGCTGATGGCAGTGTTGCACACGAAGCTCCTCGCTTTATGAACCAGTTGACTCTAGCTACTTTAGACGTCAAAACAGCCCAGTTTGATAACCAAGATAAAGAACCGTTGACACTGAGCCGTGAGTCAGAGATGTATCAGGCGCTTGTTGTGGGCCTACGCGACTATGTCAACAACTCAGGATTCAAAGGCATCATCGTCGGTCTATCAGGTGGTATCGACTCAGCCTTAACGCTATGTATCGCCGTGGATGCTTTGGGTGCTGACAAGGTATATGCTGTGATGATGCCTTATGAATACACCTCTCAAATCAGCTTAGAAGACGCACAAGCGCAAGCACGTCGCTTGAATGTATCTTACACGGTTTGTCCTATATTTGATGCCGTAGAAGGCATCCGTCATACCCTAGCACCACTGTTCAATAAATCTCCTGCAGATACCACTGAAGAAAATATCCAAGCGCGTGCACGCGGTGTTGTCTTGATGGCATTATCCAATAAGTTTGGTCATTTAGTGATCACCACTGGTAACAAGTCCGAACTGGCGGTGGGTTACTCAACATTATATGGTGATATGGCAGGTGGTTTTGATGTACTAAAAGATGTTTATAAGTCACAGGTTTATAAATTAGCCAGTTATCGCAATCGTTTAGAAGACACTCCTGTCATCCCTGAGCGCGTCATCACCCGCCCACCATCAGCTGAACTGCGTCCAGATCAAAAAGATCAGGACAGTTTACCTGACTATGATGTACTAGATAATGTCCTCATGTCATACATCGATGAGGACATGGGCTATCAAGATATCGTTGATAAAGGTTTCGATGCTGCAATGGTCGCAAAGGTCATCCAGATGGTAGACAATAGCGAATACAAACGTTTGCAATCACCGATCGGCACCAAAATCAGCCACAAAGCTTTTGGACGTGAGCGCCGCTATCCATTAGTCAATAAATGGTCAATAAAAGGCTAAACAAGATTAAATATCAGTGCTTGTCCAATTTCTATTACCTGAAATTTGGGCAGCACTGATAGCTTACCTTTTTTATAGAAAACCGGATTGCTCTATGACTAGCTGGGTGCTTACCCAGCTTTTTTAGGTTCTATAAGTTGAATTTTTACAAACCATCATTTCCTTTTATCATTCACCACTTTCATTGTTAATTCCTATTTTTACCGAGTATGTCATGAGTTTGCTAACTGCTAGTATTTTTCTTATTTTATTGCTGGCCTTAAGTGCCTTTGTCTCTGCTGCTGAGATTGCCATCGCAGCAGGTCGCAAAATTAAGCTACAAATCATGGCAAAAGAAGGCGATGTCCGTGCACTTGACGTCCTAAAAATGCAGGACAGCCCTGGCAGTTTTATCACGGTCGTACAAGTAGTGTTGAACGCTGTGGCTATTTCGGCTGGTGCAATAGGAGAATCAGCTGTCAGCCCTTACTTACGAATATTGTTTAATAATGAAGCGGTGTCATCGGTTATATCATTTGTGTTGATTACCAGCTTATTTTCTCTACTTGCTGACTTGATGCCTAGACGATTGGCAATGTCAAACACTGAGACAATCGCTGTACGACTCGTACGACCCATGATGCTGTTAATTTTTATCTTTAAACCCGTCATCTGGATATTTGATGGTGCAGCTAATGTTCTCTTTAAAGTGCTTGGTATCTCAACCACACGTCAGGATGATATGACACCAGAAGATATTTATGCCGTGATGGATGCTGGTGCCGAAGCTGGTGTGCTTAAGAAACAAGAGCATCACCTGATAGCAAACATTTTTGATATGCAAGAGCGCACGGTCACCTCGGTGATGAACCCACGCGAAAATATTGTTTACTTTGATACCAAAACGAGCACTGAAAAAGTTGTCGAGGTTATGATTGATCAACCGCATAACAAATTTTTGGTCTGTCATGACGATGACTTAGAGCATATTGTTGGTTATGTCGAGTCACGCAGTTTTTTAGCATTGATTCTCAATCAGCAAGAAGTCAGTTTGACAAGCAAAGAGTTATTGATGCCTGCACTCTTCGTGCCTGATACCTTGTCTTTATTTGAAGTACTAGAGATGTTTAAATCCATGGGGGCTGACTTTGCCGTTATCGTTAACGAGTATGGACTAGTGGTAGGCGTCATCACACTCAAGGACGTAATGAGTATCGTCATGGGTGAGCTTGTGACTCTAGAAGAGCAGCCTATCGTCCAACGTACAGACAATTCATGGTTAATAGATGGTATGACACCCATTGAAGATGTTGTTCGCACTTTAGGCATTGTCAATCTGCCACGCAATCAAAACTACGAAACTATCAGTGGCTTTATGATGTATATGCTCCGCAAAATTCCAAAGAAAACAGATACTATTGAGTATGCCAATTATCGCTTTGAAATTATCGCCACCGATAATCTCAAAATCACTCAAATGCTAGTAACTATCATTGATGATGTTGTCTGATTAAAACAGCATTAAGTATGAGCAAGTAAATTAGGGCCTATCGTCATTTTAAAAATGCTGATAACGATGAGACCAATCACCGTCAAACAAGAAAATAGCGCAGATAATATTAGGGCGTATTGACCAGCTATTGGATGATGTTTAGCAATATCTAACCATTGTTGCTCTATTCAGATGACTATCGATTGAATTGAAGACCTGCCTTAGCCCATGAATCTATAAACACATTCTAGTTTAAGATCTTGCACCAAAGATAGCCGTACCAACACGTACCATCGTCGATCCATCAGCAATTGCTTCTTTCATATCACCACTCATACCCATGCTTAGTGTATCCCAAGCATTGATTTCTGGATGGTTTTGCTTAACCATTTCAAACAACTGCTTGGTACGAGAAAAAGCATCAGTATCTGCCTTAGCAGGAATAATCATTAATCCACGCAACTCTAGCCGCTCATATCCTTTGATGGTAGCAATCAATTCAGATAGCTGGTCTGGCAAACAGCCTGACTTACTTTCTTCGTTATCAATATTTAATTGAATCAAAACGTTCAATGGTGGTAACTCAGCGGGACGTTGGTCATTTAAACGCTTGGCAATAATGTCACGCTCTACTGTCTGCACCCAATCAAAATTTTCAGCAATATCACGGGTCTTATTACGCTGAATACTGCCAATATAGTGCCAAACAATATCTTGGCTTTCAGGTTTTGATGTTAGCGTGTTCATTTTTTCAATGGCTTCTTGTAGATAGTTCTCACCAAAATGACGCTGCCCTTGCTGCGCTAAGACAGCTATCATATCCGCAGGTTTTGTTTTAGAAACAGCCAATAACGTAACGCTCTTGGCTTGTTGTCCCGCATGATCACACGCTTGAGCCATTTGAGTACAGACTTGTCGCCAGTTCTCTATCAAACTTGGCTGATCAATATTGTTGTCACTCTTATTCATATAGCACTCTCAAAGATAATTTGATCATTTTTTAGTCAATGATTCTTAACGTTTTTTCCAATATCATTTATTAGGGCGTGTCCTCATTTAAAAAATGGTGATAAAAATGAGATAAATTGTAGTCAAACAAGGAAAATAGCGCAGATAATATCGAGATATTAGTCAGTTATTTGACGCTGTTTGGCAAGATTTAGCCGTTTTTAACCCATTTAGATGTCTATCGATTGAATTGAGGACACGCCCTAGTCAAGGTGAAACTTGTCACAAGTCTTCTTCAACATAGAACAATATCATAGCCACATCTACATCCATAAAATGTATGAATGGTTAATTTACATTTTCTTAGCCTAGTAGATGGTTAAATGTCGGTAGTCTTGTTATTATATTGTTACATGGTTTAACATATACTACTGAATAGAGTAGTAATGGTAAAAGCCTTGGCTTATTTTCTATTATCATAACTGATTTAAGATAAACCTCTTATTGGTTATTGACCACGCAATTTTATGCTCTTTTGTCCTACCCTTATTGATTGATAGGAATACCTAATTATGGCTGAAAAAAATAATTTAAGCATCGAAGATTTGCTGCGCTTTAGCGTTAAGCACAAAGCATCAGATTTACATATTTCAGCCGGTATGCCTGCTATGATTCGTGTCGATGGTGAAATGACACGCATTAATATGCCAGAGATGACCCATCAGGTCGTGCATCAGCTTATTTATGACATCATGAATGACAAGCAACGTGCTGACTTTGAAGAGTTTTATGAGACGGATTTTTCTTTTGAGATTCCTAACTTAGCACGCTTTCGGGTAAACGCTTTTAACCAAAACCGCGGCGCTGGAGCCGTATTTCGTACCATTCCTTCCAAAGTATTAACGATGGAAGATCTGGGTATGGGTGAAGTATTCAAACGCGTCTCAGATTTTAAGCGTGGTGTTGTATTGGTCACTGGTCCAACAGGTTCTGGTAAATCAACAACGCTAGCAGCCATGATTGATTATATCAACGAAAGCCGTAAAGAACATATTTTGACCATTGAAGACCCGATTGAATTTGTTCATGAATCCAAAAAGAGTCTGATTAACCAGCGTGAAGTTCATCGTGATACTTTAGGCTTCGAACCTGCATTACGTTCAGCACTACGTGAAGATCCAGATATTATTTTGGTTGGTGAGCTCCGTGATCTTGAAACCATTCGCTTGGCATTGACTGCGGCAGAAACTGGTCACTTGGTATTTGGTACCCTACACACCAGCTCAGCGGCTAAAACAATTGACCGTGTCATCGACGTATTCCCTGCAGAAGAAAAAGACATGATTCGTGCCATGTTATCAGAATCACTACAAGCGGTTATCTCGCAAACCCTACTAAAGCGTCAAGCAGGTGGCCGTATTGCTGCACACGAAATCATGCTAGGTACGCCCGCGATTCGTAACTTGATACGTGAAAACAAAATTGCTCAGATGTACTCTGCTATTCAGACAGGTGCAGGCGATGGTATGGTTACACTTGATCAGACGCTAAAAAATCTAGTATCCAAAGGTACTATCAGTAAAGACGTTGCTCGTCCGTACGCCAAACAGCCTGATGCATTCTTGTAGGCCTATTTTTATTATTCGTTATTAGCGATCTTTCAAACATGACTTTAGATCTTTTCTTAATCGATTTATATCCAGTACAGGTACGATATGGACATTGATAAACTATTACAGTTAATGATCAATAAAAATGGCTCTGACCTTTTTATTACCGCTGATGTAGCACCTTCCATGAAAGTAAATGGAAAAATTCTACCTGTCGGCAAAACCCCCTTGACCTCAGAGCAAACCATGCGCTTGGTGAAAGGTGTCATGACGCCAAGCCAAGTAAAAGAGTTTGAAGAAACAAATGAGTGTCAGTTTGCCATTGCTGATAAGGCACAGCAAGCACGATTTCGTGTCAGCGCCTTTATACAGCGTGATATGGCAGGAATGATTTTACGGAAAATCGAAAATAAAATCCCAACCGTCGAAGAACTGCGTTTACCACCAGCTTTAAAAGAACTGGCCATGAAAAAACGCGGTATTATTCTACTAGTGGGCGCAACGGGTACTGGTAAATCTACGACCCTAGCTGCCATGATAGGACACCGTAATCAAAACTCTCATGGTCATATTATTACCATCGAAGACCCTATTGAATTTGTCCATCAGCATCGCGGCTGTATTGTGACGCAGCGTGAAGTCGGTATTGATACTCACTCATTTGAAGCAGGGCTAAAAAATACCTTGCGCCAAGCACCGGATGTTATCTTGATTGGTGAGATTCGTAACCGTGAAGTTATGAGCTACGCCATTCAATATGCGGAAACAGGGCATTTAGTATTTGCAACCTTACATGCTAACAATGCTAACCAAGCCATTGATCGTATCATTCACTTCTTTGAAACCAATCGCCACAATCAGCTCTTCATGGATTTGTCACTTAACTTACAAGCTATTATCGCTCAGCAACTCATCCCAACACCTGATGGTAAAGGACGACGTGCAGCTATTGAGATTTTATTAAACTCACAGCTTATCAGTGATTATATTCGTAAAGGTGAAGTTCATGAAATTAAAGATGTCATGACACGCTCAAGAGATAGTGGCATGCAGACCTTCGACCAAGCCTTATTTGACTTGTATGAGCAAGGAGAAATTACTTATAAAGAAGCCATTCTTCATGCTGACTCTCCTAACGATTTGCGCCTAAAAATTAAGCTTAGTAGCAAAAATGGTACAGCCAATCTAGATGAAGGTGCCGATAGCTTATCATTAGATATCACGTAGATAGCTATCAATTAAATAATGCTTAGCTCAAATAAAAAAGCCCTCATTATGAATAATGAGGGCTTTTTTATTTGAGCTAATACTTTCAAGTAGCCATCAAAAATTGGAGATAACTATTGAAATATAACTACTTTACACTATCCTGACATTCCTGCTCATCACAGATACCGTATAGTACTAAGGAATGACCTGATAATTTAAAGCCATGCTCGGCGGCTACTTTTAATTGCTCTGCCTCAATTACCTCATTATGAAACTCTACGATTTTTCCACACACATCACAGACTAAGTGATCATGATGTCCTTCTTGGGTAATTTCAAATACCGACAAATTATTTTCAAAGTTGTGACGCTCGACGATTCCAGCTTGTTCAAACTGCGTTAGCACTCGGTAAACAGTCGCAAGCCCTACATCCTCACCTTGTTCTATCAACGCCTTATAGACCTCTTCTGCACTCATGTGATGCAACGCTGCACTTTCGAGTAGCTCTAAAATTTTGATACGAGGTAGCGTGACCTTTAATCCAGCTTTACGTAAATCTTGATTGGTAAAAGAAGCCATAATATCCCTTCTGACTGTGACAGTCTTAGCAAATAAAGAACCAAAAATATAAAATAAATAAGCATCAGCGGTTATTTTTATTGTATATAAAGCATTGGAACAATAACAAACTGACTTATTCTGAGTGAATTCCTAACTTATTATTCTGCAAACATTCTATCTGCAAGTATATGAATTTAAAATATAAATGATATCATTACTCAGTTAGCGTTTGGTAAATAATGTCGTAAGTGGTAGGAAATTGCAAGTAAATGACGTATCATTTGTCCAAGATTATCGGCCAAACGAGCACTAAGCAACTTTGGCTGCGCCTAATTCATTTCTTATGAGTCATCTTACCATGATAAAGACATTAACTTTTCGTTCGTTAAGCCTTACAAGCACATTACGCAAGATTGTCATCACCAGCATGCTTAGCGCTACTGTTGCTATGTCTGGCTGCTCATTATTGAGTGTTTATAAGATTGATTTGCCACAAGGCACTGCCATTACTCAGGCGCAAGCGCAAAACCTGCAAGTAGGTATGAGTCAAAATCAAGTACTCTATATCCTTGGTAGCCCAGCCATTAAAGACACCCTTGAGCCTAAACGTTGGGACTATATTTACGACTATAAAGCAGGGACAGAAGGCAGCCGCAATGGTATCGCTGACGTCAAAAATGCCAGTCAGCATTTAATTATTTATTTTGATGACAACGGTCTGGTCAGTCGCATCGAAGGCATAGAAAGTCTTCCAGCTTCATAAAAATAACAGCCAACTGGTTTTGCCAGCTAAGCACTTAACCTTGAGATTTATTCTTGCGCTGAGACATAGGATCAGCGCTTAGGCTACGATATACTTCGATACGGTCAAACGGCTGTAGGCGATAGCTGAGCGGTTGTTTTTGTGAATAAACACCTATATGCCAACGCCTCGCTGCCGGTGTAGCCACATCCATTACCTCATCACACCACCTGGCTAAATCTGGAAACTGAACCAACCAACCTGCTTGCTTCAGTGCCTCATACAAACTGGCATCATGATTAATTTGTAAAACTAAATAATGCTGACGCGTTTCATCTTCAGCATAGGCCAAATACACTGTCATCAGCTCAGACTGCCAAACCTCATTTTTAGTATCAATGCTATTTTTATCAACACTACTGCTTTCTGCTATTAGCTTATCCACTGCATCATCCAACCTATTAAAGCTAGCAACAATGAGACTGGTACTACCAAACGTATCGCTATCCGCCATAAGTTATAAAAGGCTTCATTGCCAAAGTTCAACGATTTTCTCAGATGACTGATTTTCATCTGCCAACCAGCAAATATTGATAACAATAATACTGTCACGCTACTAATAACGACCAAAATACTAACCAACCACATAGTTGGAATAGCAACTACTAACACTAATGCGAGCACTAAGGTTAAGCCTAAGCTGATCAACAACCCAAACTTATGCGCTAACTGTTGAGTACTATAGTGTAGCAAATAGCTAACCACGAATAGCACGCCTATCCAATATAGCAGCTTGCCAATCGGTGGCAACGCCACGCCACTGATAAACAGCGCAATCACCCCAACGGCCAACTGCAATATCCAAATCGGTAATACCAATCTGGTTGCACGATACTCACGCTTTGCATGACTGCGCACAGGATTTTGCGCATTATAACTGTCTACGTCTACCGCTGTGACCGTCTTTTTGGTTACTAGGTTTTGACCAAACCAGTATAAACCCGTTCCTGCGCCAACACTGACGAGTGCTAATGCGACTGCACGTGCCCATTCACTCAAACTGATATCGGTCATAGCAAAGTCAATATTGGGCAAACCACCTGCCACACCCAAGACCAAACCGACAACCATCAAACCCAATCCAATCGGCAAAGGTGCAACACCAAGTAAGCTTAACAGTAAAGCGATAACCATCAAACCTGCAGCAACTGCAAAATCAGGCACAGCCGGTGAGCTATTAAGTTCAGTCAATGCAGCCAATATACCAGTACTAGCACCAGATACGACTAATGCAGCAATAACAATAGAGACCAATGCTGCCAACCAGCCAAAACTCCGCCATATTGGACTGGCATCTGCTTCACGAGTCAGCTTTTGCATCCCAGCTAATGGCGCTTCGATACTACGGTAGGCCAACGCTATTTCAGCATAAACGACTGGCAATGATACCAACACCATTGCTAATAGCCAAAGTAACCAAAAATCAATCTCACCGATGGATGCAGGAGCAAACCAGCGAAACAAAAGTAACGGTAACAAGGCTGCGATAAAATAAGAAGCATAACGGATCATCATAATCTAAATCCAAACGATCTAACACCATTCACGAAGGTTGCAGCGACAAGCGACACAAGTATAAGTACCACACACATTAGACTGAACGAGTTTGGTACCGCTTATCGTACTTTTCGGACTTGGTATAAAGTGAATAACGACAACTTATAACGATATTGATCACCTATAAGCAAGCTTATGGCGATACTCTCTCTACAATATAAGGGGCAAACAGTTATAAAAAAACCCCGAAATCGGGGTTTAATAATCAAACAATGAAAGACATACAATTTAGTACTCAGTAATACCCTTTACAAAGTAAGTATTACGCTCTCATGTATAGCATTAATAAATTAATGAATAGCGCTGATATAATCTGACAAAATACGAATATCAGTATCTGATAGTTTCGATGCAACCGTCTGCATCATACCCATCTCACCTTCTTTCGCTGCATCATTGACCCGTTTTTGCTCATCACTATCGATATCATCAACACGACCAGCGGCACGGAAAAGTTTCAACTGAGTCGAGATATATGCTGCGTGTTGGCCACCAAGCTTTGGAAATGCAGCCCAAGTATTACCTGCCGCATCTGGACCGTGACAACCAGCACAACCGATGACACCACGCGATTTATCACCACCTAAAAATAATTTAGAGGCCTCTTCGTTGGTTACAGGATTACCATAACCTACGCCCCAAGGCGCTTGACTGGCATAATAACCTGCAACATTGGCCAAATCTTGCTGAGACAAAGCAGCAATTTGTGATTGCATGATGCCGTTTTTACGGTAACCCGTTTTAAAGTTGACTAACTGTTTGTAAAGATATTTTACGTTTTGGCCACCTAGGTTAGGCTGGGCAGGGACAACGCTAACACCCGTCAAACCATGGCAAGCAGCACAGACAGTTTCTGCGATTTCCTTACCAGCATTAACATCGTATTCAGGAACAACAATAGCAGCTTGTACGCTGAAACTTGCAACGCATAAGCTGGCAGCAGCGATTAACTTTTTCATTGATACAAATCCTACTAGCTCGGCGTAAGCATTATTAAGAGTGATTGCACTGATAAGACGCCTGATACAAACCGTCCTATAATTAGCACAGTAGGTATATAATTTAAGGTCTTGGACACAAACAGTCTGAAAGTACTTACTAACATCAGGGTTTATTTTCGATTATTATAGCAAGACTTTGTAGCATTTGCCTACTTAATCGTTACATCGTCAGTTTTTCTAACCATATGAGCTTCCAAGTAATCTGAGCAAACTCACCTCACTACAAAAAATAAAAAGCGCAAAAAGGTAAAAACCTAGCGCTTTTTATTTTTATAATCAAACTATCTCATTGAAACCACAAACCTACTATTCACTCATGTATTCAATAAGCTTGCGATAGTCGTCGTCACTGCAGTTGTCACACAGTCCACCCGCAGGCATTTGGATCATACCACCTTTAACGGAATTGATGAGCGTTGGCATGCTTTTTTGCTCGATAAGCTGCTGCCATTTAGCACTATCACCTTTTTTAATGGCATTTAGCGCCCCACTATCGTGACAGGCTGCACATGAGTTATCATAGGTAGTGGCAATATCAGCAGCATTAGCTCCTGTCATAATGATACTGCTTAATAATAATACAGCACTGCGACCTATTAAATGACAATAAGTCTTGCTTAAAAGTGTGGTGATTGAAGACATAGAACACCTCCTTTTGACATTTCTTAGTAAAGATTGTAACAATGTATGTCATTTAAATACAGATAAATATAGTTGAGCTTTGGTAATGCGTTTTCTGAGGACACTACTCACTTACGGTTATGATTTATTAACCTTAAAACCTTTTATGATTTATATAATGCTGCTAATCACAGTTATTTCAATAAGTAAGACCACTAATAGTATAGAATGGTCAGTAACGTAAAACGACTGCCTTCACATCTAATTAACTGAAAATTTACGACCATATTCAACTTTTTGAAGAGTAATGAGCCATTTATGAGTACCCCGTTTACAGACGTCGCCACCGAACATACATTGTTCAATACCAAATCCCGTCAAAAAATTCAACAAACTGAGTTTATGATGTCAGCACCTACTTTTCGTCTCTGTCCACCTGACATGGGGTTAGAGGTTGCCTTTGCTGGACGTTCAAACGCTGGCAAATCCTCTGCCATTAACGCTTTGACCAATCAGCGCCAATTGGCACGTTCGTCTAAGACACCTGGACGTACGCAGATGATTAACTTTTTTAGTATCGGTGATGCCGATAGACGCTTAGTTGATTTACCTGGTTATGGCTACGCAGCGGTGCCGCTTGAGATGAAAAAAGAATGGCAGGTTGAGCTAGAAGAATATTTGGTATCACGCACCAGCCTTGCAGGTTTGGTACTTATGACGGATATTCGTCATCCACTAAAATTCTTTGATGAGCAAATGCTACGTTGGGCCAATGATGGCGAACTACCTGTCCATATCTTGTTGACTAAAGCAGATAAGCTAAAGTACGGTGCATCTAAAAACGCCTTGCTAAATACTCGTAAAAGGCTAAAAGAACTTGGCTTGAATTGCACTATTCAACTATTTTCGGCATTAAGAAAAGAAGGTCTTGATGAATTAGCTGGTATTATGGGCAAATGGTATGAGTATCAGCTTGATGCAGACAAAATTATTGAGTCCTCTTTTGCCTTACTTGAAGGCGAAGAGCTAGAAGAGGCCATTGAAAAAGATAGCTCTCAAAAAGAAAACACTCAAAAACCAAGCAAATAGTTATTATAATCTTTCATAAAAAAAGGGCTTATCATCGTTATTTATGATAGGCCCTTTTTTGTTGTCATAGACAATCATATTGCCGCTGCACTCTCAAATCACTAAAACACTCAAACTGACATTATCCGCATAGAATCTCGGCCAGCGCTGCTGGTGTGTCGACCTGATAAGTAGGTTGCTGCGCGGCGAGCTCAGCACTAGAAGCTGTGCCGTAATTGACCGCTATACTGGTCATACCAAGTTGCGTTGCCATTTGAATATCATAAACACTGTCACCGATAAAAACCGCATCAGACACTTGTTGCTGCGTATTATCTAAAATATCTATCAGCATTTGCGGATCAGGTTTCGACCCTGCTTCATCAGCACAGCGCGTCATCACAAAATAATCATGGCTTTTAGAAGCATCTAATACCCGGTCTAAGCCTTTGCGCTTCTTGCCTGTAGCAACCGCCAGCTTTTTACCTTGCGCTTGCAAGGTCTGTAACATATTTTTTGTAGGAGCGAAAAGTGGCGTACTGTGGCTGTTGGCAACATAGTGATCTGCATAGCTTTGTTGAATGGCAAGCTTTTGTGATGTATCTGCCTCAGGATATAAAATATCAATCCCATTCATTAGACTAAGACCAATGATGTCTTTTACTTCTTTATCTGTCGTTTGGAATCCATGCGCCTCTCCTGCGATATGCATAGATTCAACGATTAAGCCGATGGAGTCCATCAGGGTTCCATCCCAATCAAAGATAACCAGTGTCTTATCTGATAAACGATGATTGATTGATAGCGGAGAAGTTGTAGCCGATGCTAGCGTACTGGCAGCAGATTGTTCACTCATGAATAAGCCTTAGCGAATAGCGATGATAAATAGCGCATATGAATGCGGATACAAAAACGTCACGGCGACTTATTAGAAAAATAAGAGTTCGTGACGTTTAAAGTTAATGCTCAAAAAATTTGGCTTGTCATTTTATTCGGGCAGTTTGGTTTGCTCTGGTAGCCAGTCTGCCATGTCATCTGGTAGTGGTGCGGTAATGGTTTCATAACCTGGGATATCTAAGCGCCACGCATGTAGACACAGACGATGAACACCTGACTTGTCATGCACGTTATATTTATCATCACCTAAGATTGCATGGCCAATATGAGCTAAATGCACACGTATTTGGTGAGTGCGCCCTGTCAGAGGTTTGGCTTCGATTAAGCTCACTGGCTGATCAGCAATCGTAAAACGATTATGAACGATAATATCTGTCTGGCTTTCTTTGGCTTGTGGGTCTTGCGCATCGACTTTGACTCGGCGTTCACCACTAGCGACTGTATAGCGTAATAATGACGCATCGATACGTTGTTCGTTTAGCGCAGGCTGCCCTTTTGCGATACATAAATAATGCTTTTGGATGGTTTTGTCTACCAGATGCTGCTGCAATGCCTTTAGCGCTGAACGCTTTTTAGAAATCATCAATAGACCCGACGTATCTTTATCAATGCGATGTATCAGCTCTAGGTATTTTTTACCAGTGACTTCACGCATGGCTTCAATAACACCAAAGTCCAAACCACTACCACCATGAACAGCAATACCAGAGGGTTTATTTAGCACTAATAAACCGTCATCTTCATAGACCACGCGCGCTAGTAGGCTTTTGGCAAACTCTTCACTAATAATGGGCTTTTCGCGGGTAGCGAGTACCACTGGCGCGATACGTACCACGTCTTCACGCTGTAGTCTATCATGCGCTTTACAGCGTTTATTATTAACCCGAACCTCATCAGAGCGAATCATTTTGTAGATATGCGATTTTGGTAAACCTTTCAACCGGTTCAGCAAAAAGTTATCCAAGCGTTGATCGTGCTGATGGCGAGTTACTTCGAGATAATTCACCTTGCCAAAGTTACTGATTTCGTCATCAGCGCTTTGCGGGCGTGTTTTGCTATTAAAAATAGCAGGTGCTTCGTGGATAGGTACATCTTCAGTCATTTTTGAGTTCGCATTTTTAGTTAGGTATTTACACAAAGATTTGCTATAGTTTAACATGTTGAACGACGATTAAGCAGAGACTGCGGCAATAATCATTGTTGTTTCAGAGAGTTCATTACCATTTTTGCTACTTGCTAGCAACAAGGTATAGGCTGTATGCCCTGCCAAGATTGTCCCTTTCATCTAATTTTCGGGCGCATTATGTATTTAGGACGATCATTTACAGATACTTCTAGATATTGCCCCATAAATTGAAAAACTGCACTGATGTTATTCAGTGCCACAAAATAAATAGTGACACTAACTAAATACCTTTGTGTTCGTAAATTCAACGCTTATAAAATTGGCAGAACGCCTTTTTATTAAGCTCGAATACTATTAAACGCAAATGACACTTAAACGCAAATGACACTAAATTGACTCACAACCTGCATGACAACGACTTTTTTGATAATTATTCATTATTTAATGACTGATTATCTGATGATTCTTTAGACAAGCATAGTTGAGCAAGTATGGGTGATTTAGTATTAGGGTCGATAAATATATCGATAGCTGCCCAAGTATTAGTGGTCAAACAGATAACGATAAGCAAGATATAAATACAGCACCACACCAATAGTTTGGTCATTTATTCTGTTTGCCAAGTACGCCCCGCTGATAATGAGAGCCGCGAGACCTAACTTTACAACTAAAACACCCAAGATATTATTGACGTTATACCAGTCAGAACGACAAATACAGAGTGACCAATTGCTTTACCTAGAGAAATAACTGCTGACCACTACTACTTAATCATAGTACTGATAACAGCGATATTATTGTTAGACTTTGAGAGATTGATTGCAACAGCCAGATTTTTTCGATATCAAGATGTTAAGTCAGTAACTGACCGTCGCCCACTCTTACAAAGTGCGCTGACATAGCTACCAACTAAACCTAATGATACTGAAACTTTAATCACAAGCTGGGCTATTAACATTTAGACCAAACCTATCAATAATAGGATATAAACACATAGCCTTACACCCTATAAAATTTATATTTACATTAGCACTGCTAAAAAATTTAGGTAAAAATAAGCCATTGAAAAGCCTACGTGCTTTCTTAAATACCTCAGTGACGTTCTACTGTTAACTAACATCTACAAATGCTAATTTAAAATACTAGCCACACTTGCCATTATGCTCTAAAGCCCATCTTGTCGTTGTTGTGCGTACTCATAGGATATAAATATGAAACGCATTTTGATCAACGCAACTCAAAACGAAGAGATTCGTGTCGCCTTATGTAAAGGCAATCATCTGTATGATTTCGACTTAGAAAATCGTACGCGTGAACAGAAAAAATCTAACATCTATAAAGGTCACGTAACTCGTGTCGAACCATCACTCGAAGCGGTTTTTGTAGAGTATGGCTCACAGCGCCAAGGGTTTTTGCCAATTCGCGAAATCTCTACCGAATATCTAAGCGGCAACCCACGTGATGAAAATATCAAAAAACTGATTAAAGAAGGCGACGAACTCATCGTTCAAGTCGAAAAAGAAGAGCGCGGCAATAAAGGCGCTGCCCTATCGACTTACGTATCATTAGCAGGACGTTATCTGGTATTGATGCCAAACAATCCTCGTGGCGGCGGTATCTCACGTCAAATCTCAGGCAAGCTACGTGAAGACATGAAACGCATGCTGGGTAATCTTGATTTACCCAAAGGCATGAGTGTCATCATTCGTACTGCAGGTATTGGTAAAACTCAAGAAGACTTGCAACACGATTTGAACCACTTGCTCAATATCTGGCAAGCCATCCAAGAACAAAACCAAAAATATCCATCACCGCGCTTGGTTCACCAAGAAGCAGGCGTCGTCACACGTGCTGTTCGTGACTATCTGCGTGATGACATTGCTGAGATTTGGATTGATAACGAAAACGCATACGTCGAAGCGGCAGGGTTTATCGATGCAGTGATGCCAAAACAAGCCGAAAAACTGCGCAAATATACCGATTATGAGCCAATGTTTTCGCGCTTTAATATCGAAAAACAAATCGAAACAGCTTATCAGCGTGAAGTTCGTTTGCCATCAGGTGGTTCAATCGTCATCGACCAGACTGAAGCACTAGTATCTATCGATATCAACTCAGCCAAGTCTACCAAAGGTTCAGATGTTGCTGAGACTGCTTACCATACCAATCTCGAAGCAGCCGATGAGATTGCTCGTCAGCTACGTTTGCGTGATATGGGTGGTTTGATTGTTATTGATTTTATTGACATGAATGACAACAAGCATCAAAAAGAAGTCGAAAAACGTCTCATTGATGCCACCAAGTACGATCGTGCCCGCGTACAGTTTGGTGATATTTCTAAGTTTGGTTTGATGGAGATGAGCCGTCAGCGTTTGCGTCCTTCATTAGAAGAGTCAACTGGCTATATCTGCCCACGTTGTCACGGTAACGGTATGATTCGTGATCTGCGCTCATTATCGCTATCGATCATGCGTCAAATCGAGCAAATCGCGCTAAAAGAACGTCAAGGTGAAGTACAAGCAGAAGTGCCAACTGACATCGCCGCATTCTTATTAAATGAAAAACGCGATAGCTTAGTCTATCTTGAACAGGACAGTGGTACTCGTATCACTATCTTGCCACATGCGCATTTAGAGTCACCAAACTTCAAACTGCACTTTAACCGTGACGGATTTGCTCCTTCAAGCTATGAGCGTATTACAGATACTCAGCAACAAGAACATAGCGATCTTGGCTACAACGTGGACTGGCAAACTGCTGAAAAAGAGCGCCCAGAACAGCAGCCAACTCGCCAGCCTCGCCAAACGGCAGCCAATAAAGCCACTAATAAACCAACCACAACGGTTGAGCACAGTAATGATCGTCGCAACAATAAAAGTGCTAGCAATGTTTCATCTGCACGTGCACCGCAAGCCAGTAAAAGCCAAAGCGTTGCAGCGCCAACGACTACTCCAGTAGCCACACAACCTGCAAAGGTTGAAATAACAGCCCAACCACAAGCAGTCGCCTGGTTATCCAACCTATTTGCTCAAGCGCCTCAAGCAACGACAACGACTAATGTCAGCAGTCGTGATGCAGCAGAAGCCATTGAAGCACTGGTGAATAACGGCGCACAAAGCTTAGGTTCATTTGGTCAAGTTGATAACAGTGCTTTGACTAATGCGGCAGATAACGCGCAAGCGACTCAGCAAGACCGTCATCAGACAAATGATAGTCAATCATCAAATAACAACACCAATAATCAACAGGCGCGTCGCAACTCAGACAACAACACTGAGGACGGTCATAACGAAGACAGAAGAAGACGTAAGCCTCGCAAGTCTAGATCATCTAAGCCGCGTCAAAGAAAAGAGCAGACAGATGAGACAAACAACAACACAGGCAAGGATACAGATAATAATACGTCAAATGATGCCGCAAACAACACTGAGGACAAACAATCTAGCAATCAAGACAAACGTCAACAGGGCAATAAACGCACGAACGATCGCAATCGTAACAGTCGTCAAGATAGCAATGCTCAAAACGGCAACCGTCAACACAGTAACCGTAATGCAAGCGAACGCAATGAGACTACTGATAAAGACAGCAGCCCAACAGATGAGCAAGCTCGTAATAAGCGTAAATCGCATAGCCAGCGCGGCTCACGTGGAAAGTTAGAGCGCGGTGAAACACTCACGGCTGATAATATCAAACAGCAAGCAGCTTCAGGTAATAATGGCAGCAAAAACCAAGCGAATACACGCCGCAATCAAAACCCTAACGAAGTGGTTCTACAGGTCAACGAAGCACCTGCTGCGCTTAAACCATCAGAAGTTGTGCATTTGTCTTTAGATGATAGTAAATCGACTCAGACAAAGTCTCAAGCTACTGAAAAGCAAAGCTCAACAGATGAGGTTGCGAAAGACAAGGTAGCAAAAGCGTCTAATGCTCAAGCGCAGTCTAATCACAGAAACACTAATAAAAAAGTGACTGATGATAAGGTTGCGGCTGAAAAAGCGACTGCTAACAACGCTGTAGAAATCAGTGAAGATAAGGTTGATAGCACGGCTAAAGACGATAGTCAGAACAATACCGTGAAAGCCAATGCTAATACTGATGTCAAGGAACCTGTTGCAGGTGAACCGTCCGTATCTAAAAGTGATAAGGACAGCGCATCTGACGACACTGTGAAGCCAGTAGTTGCCCAAGCAAATAGCACGCCAGTAGCAGATAAGCATCAGGAAGCTACTACTAAGGGTGATGATGAGGATGACAATGCTCAAAAGGCTGATAATAGCGTAAAATCTAGCAATGATAGTGACAATACCAAGAGCAAATCCGCACTTGATCTGACACATGAAGCATTGTTTGCCACACGTTATGTGACTGCTGAGAAGTTTGGTAAGGCCAGTAACGACCCTCGTGTTGTGCTTAGTCAACAGGCGCAATCACAGGTGATGCCAGAGCCTAAAGTCAACGAGCAAGCAGTAGCAAGCATACCTGCTATTCACGGTACGGTTGGCGAGTTTATTCGTGCAACGTTGCCAGAAGCACAGACTCGATTGACAGCAGATGGCGTGATTAATTGCTTTATCGAGACCGTTGCTTTACACATAGAGCAAGCACAACGTGCTGATAGTGATGCAAATGTGAGCGCCAATAATGGCAGCGAGCTTGCGAGTCAGAGCTTTGACTTTAGCAACTACGGCTATCAACCATTAACAGCTGATTATCTATCACGCTTCGAGATGATGACCCAAGCTGTCAATCAATTTGCAGCAGCCCCAGGGAAGACAGACGTTGAGCCTCGCACCGTTAGCAAGCGTGCCAGTAATGATCCACGTGGTCAGCATCCTGACTATCAGCAGCCAGCCGTATTAGATGCCCATCAAGTTGAGGCAACGGCCCTATCGAATCAAGATCAAACTGATGATATCAGTGCTGATAGTAAGCAGCTGCTAGCCACCGATAAAGCACTATCAGAAGTTGACAGCCAGCAACCTGATGTAGAGAGCGCTACTGAAAACGTAGATGCCAAAAATGCTGCTGAAGCGACCGCTGATACTGCTATCGAACAAGCACTTGAATCTAAAGTAGAAGAACCTACTAAAGAGGAGATTCAGGCGGAAAAGTCAAAAACGACAATAGCCAGTTACAAAAACATGATCGAAAACGTAGCTGAGCAACTGCTACCACAGACTGGTATGTTTAATCTGACCACGCCAAAAGTACCAAAGGCTCGCACTCGTAAGCCTAAAGCAGATCATAAGAAGCCAACGCAAGCAGAACAGTTGGATGCTGATGATTCAGACAGCTAATTGCAATACATTACTGTAAGCATAAAAAAAACCCGCATATTCTATAATATGCGGGGTTTTTATTAAGTAGCATTTCATCTATAGCAATACTAGTGAGCCGCAGAAGCGTTATCACCACGCATGTTATTAATAGTAGTGATGATAGCCAAAACAATCGCACCAACCACAAAACCAATAATGCCCTGCAATAGCATAAGAACTAAACCCTCTAATATTCCTATTTTACCCGCAATGTCCTCTAAAAAATGCTCTAAAGGCGCAATACCATGAGAGAGAATACCTCCCCCCACTAAGAACATCGCTATCGTGCCAGCAACAGATAAAAACTTCATTAGCTTTGGCGCAGCAGATAGCATAAACTGACCGAGCTTGCGGCTGCTAGCACTAGCATCTGGCTTCTCAATCAAGTGCAAACCTGCATCATCAATTTTGACAATACCTGCAACCAAACCATAAATACCAACAGTCACAACAAATGCAACAATAGAGAGCACAATACCTTTTTCTAAAATATCTGCTCCTGCGGCGGTTACCGCACCTAAAGAGATGACTAATATCTCAGCTGATAAAATAAAATCAGTACGAATAGCGCCTTTAACTTTCTCTTTTTCAAATTCGACCATATCGACATTATCATCTGCATTTGCCGCCCTTCGTGCTTCATGCGCTTCATCATGCGGCAATAACCTTGGCCAAAACTTATGAATGACCTTCTCAGCACCTTCATAACTCAAATATAGGCCACCAATCATCAATAAAGGCGTGATTAACCAAGGTATAAAATAACTAATAAGCAGTGCAGCTGGTACTAATATAAGCTTGTTGACAAACGAGCCTTTAGCAACTGCCCAAATAACAGGCAGTTCACGGCTTGGCCTAACGCCAGTTACTTGTTCAGCATTGAGTGCTAAATCATCCCCCACCAAACCAGCTGTTTTTTTAGCTGCTATCTTAGTCATGACAGATACATCGTCCATCAATAGGCTAATATCATCAAGTAATAATAATAAACTGGCACCTGCCATGTGTAGTCCTTATCTGCATTTTTTGAGGTAAATAGTTCTATACAAAGGATTATTATATAGAATCTTATAGAATAATGTTAAATACTATAAAGCGTATTAAATACCCTAGCGATACGAGCATAAATATTAAATAGTACAAATGTATCCTATTTTTAAGACTCACTTGTTTCTATACGACTATTGTCATGCCTTTTATTTACCGATATAGCTTACTAGCCCGTGGCTATTATTTATTATAAATATGTTAATATAGTCGGAATTACCGTTTACTTGACATTATCAATATTTCTCTATATCTCCTTAATATTCAAAATCTTAAGGAGTTTTGCATTCATTATCATACGTATACTATTATTAGCTCCATTCTCAAAACAAATTTATGATTAGGCACGATGCCTATAGGAAACCCGTATGTCGCTTCCCTCTATCAAAAGCACCACCTCGCAAAGTCGCTTTTCTCGTACTCTTTTCTCTCGTTTTATGATGAGTACTCTACTGGTTGGCATCGCTGCTGGCTGCTCAAACAATGCTGCCGATGCCACCAATAATACCAGTATTGTCAGCAACGCAGAGAGCAACGTCAGTGCTGATAAAACGTCAACGGATAGCGATGCTACAGTGGTAGAAGCATTACAAGCCAACTTAAATGCTTCTGGTATCGAGGAAAACATCATTTCAGCAGTACCAACGGATATGGATGGGATTTATTGGGTAACGGCTGAAGGTCTGCCACCTTTCTTTACTGACAAAGTAGGTAAGCACATCATTCAAGGGCAAATCATTGCAGTCGGTGAACAAACTCCTGTAGATATTAGTGCGGCACTGGTTGCTAGCACGGCCCAAGAAGCGTTAAAGGCAGTCGACAAAAAAGACATGGTTATTTACCCAGCAAAAGGTGAAACAAAATCAATTATCTATGCCTTTACTGATGCAGACTGTGGTTACTGCCGTAAGCTGCATTCAGAAATAGACGATATCAATGCGCGCGGTGTCGAAGTGCGTTACTTAGCATGGCCACGTAGCCAACAGTCAATACCAAAAATGGAAGCGATTTGGTGCAGTGAAGATCGCAAAGCGGCAATGAATCAAGCAAAAACAGGCGCCAATGTGCAAGCGCCTAGCTGTGCAAACCCTGTACAAGAGCATATGGCCTTGGGTGCAAAACTCGGTGTGCGTGGTACCCCAGCTATCTTTACTGAAGCAGGACAACAAATTGGTGGCTATCTACCTGCCGCACAATTGGCAGAAGCCGCTGGCGCTAACTAAGATTCATTGTATGCGTTAATCATTATTGATATCTATACTTGCTAGCAGATAGTTTTAGAGATAAGAACGATGAGCGGTATTACTATAAATAGTAAACTAGGTCATGTTTTCATTTTAAAAATGGAAACATAACGGTGGCGATATTGTGTAGACGTCAGAACTGCTTGTCGGTATGATACGATAAAACGCTATGAAAAATCTGCAGCATACTACTTTTATTTGAGTACTTTTTATTCAACTATAATGAAGTCACGATAGCACTACTACTGTCAAAGTACGCTTATTACTATTAGTAAATTTGACCTGTAATAGTTTTGCACTTGATTCATTATATTTAACCTCTTGAGGATACTGTGAGCAATTCCATCAAACTAGCGATACTTGGTCTGGGCACTGTCGGCACTGGCGTGATCAATCTTATTAATGACAACTTAGCTGAGCTAAAGCGCCGTAGCGGCCATGATATTATTATTACCGAAGTTGGTACGCGCCGTCAGCGTGATGATATTGATCCTAATATTATTCAAAACAGTGACTTGATGGCAGTGGCTGCAAGCGATAATGTCGACATTGTTATCGAAGTGATCGGTGGTACTACTTTAGCTAAAGATGTCATCATGCACGCTATTAAAAATGGCAAACATGTCGTCACTGCAAACAAAGCACTATTGGCTGAACATGGCAATGAAATTTTTGCATTTGCAGAAGACAATAACGTCCATGTCGCCTATGAAGCAGCAGTGGCAGGCGGTATTCCCATCATTAAAGTAATGCGTGAAGCGTTAGCGGCCAATAAAGTCAATTGGCTTGCAGGTATCATCAACGGAACTGGCAACTTCATCATGACCGAAATGCGTGATAAAGGTCGTCCGTTCTCCGATGTGCTGAGCGAAGCACAAGAGCTAGGTTATGCTGAAGCAGATCCAACGTTTGATGTGGAAGGTATCGATGCGGCGCATAAACTCGCCCTACTCGCCTCTATTGCATTTGGTATCCCATTACAGTTTGATAAGGTCTACTGTGAGGGCATCACTGGTATTACCTTGCAAGATGTGAACTATGCTGAAGAGCTTGGCTACCGTATCAAGCATTTAGGCTTTGCTGTACGCCGTGATGGTCAGGGTGACAATGCCGCCGCTGGCATCGAGTTACGTGTACATCCAACGCTTATCCCGCAAAATGCGCTATTGGCTAATGTCAATGGCGTAAAAAATGCAGTCTTGGTCAACTCTCATCCACTTGGACAAACGCTCTATTGCGGGGATGGCGCTGGCGCTGGGGCGACGGCTTCTGCAGTCATGGCCGATGTCATGGATTTGGTTCGCGTGTTAGGTAACAAAGATGGCGATGAGCAAGACAGCAACAATCAAAACAACCACGGGCATCATGTACCGCATCTGGCATTTATCCCTGAGCAATTATCAGACACACCAATATTACGCGCTGAGCAGATGACGACTGGTTACTATCTGCGTGTACATGCCAGTGACAACCCTGGGGTATTGGCCGATATCACTCGCATCCTAAGCGATGCTGGTATCAATATCGATGCGATTTTACAAAAGCCTGCACATAAAGTTGGTCAAGTCCCAGTAATTATTCTGACCTTACCTGTGGTTGAGAGTCAGATGAACTTAGCGATTGAAAAAATTGAAAACTTAGAAACCATTACTGATAAAGTAGTACGCATTCGCTTAGATGAGCTAGCATAAAACTAAGTAACTGAAACTGCTGCTCACCTATCTGCGTTTGATAATGAATAAATGTTTGATTTTACTCAGCGTAAAATACTCTCATTTAAAATACGTAAAAGGGAATAATAAAAATGTCAAATGATGCAATTGTAATTTTAAACGGCGCACGTACTCCAATGGGCGGCTTCCAAGGTGCCTTAAAAGATATGAGTGCGACAGATCTTGGAGCCGCTGCCATTAAAGCTGCGGTCGAGCGCTCAGGTGTTAGTAGTGATAACATTGATGAAGTTATCATGGGCTGTATCTTGACTGCAGGTCTGGGTCAAGGTCCTGCCCGTCAAGCAATGCGTAAAGCAGGTTTGTCTGATGCAACTGGTGCTCTCACTATTAACAAACTGTGTGGCTCAGGCCTAAAAGCAGTCATGCAAGCACATGACGGTATCAAAGCAGGTAGCTTCAATGTCGCGGTTGCAGGTGGTATGGAATCAATGACCAACGCACCCTATATCCTGCCAGGCTCACGTGGCGGCTATCGTATGGGACATAAAGAGGTCAAAGACCATATGTTCTTGGATGGTTTAGAAGATGCTGAAACTGGCAAGCTGATGGGTAGTTTCGCTCAAGAAATGGCGAATGAAAAAGGCTATACGCGCGAGCAAATGGATGAGTTTGCTATCGAATCTCTCAATCGTGCACTAACAGCTATCAAAGATGGTCACTTTGCAGATGAAATCGAAGCGGTTACCTTTAAAACTCGTAAAGGTGAGCAAACGATTGATACTGATGAGCAACCACCTCTTGCCAATGCCGATCGTATTCCTACCTTACGCCCAGCATTTGCCAAAGATGGTACCATCACTGCGGCAAACGCTAGCTCGATATCTGATGGTGCTGCCGCCGTGGTCGTCATGAAAGAATCGCAAGCGCAAGCTGAAGGTTTGGATTACCAAGCACGTATCATCGCTACAGCATCCAACTCTCGTCATCCAAGCGAATTTACCATTGCACCAATCGGTGCGATTGAAAAAGTACTGGCTAGTGCTGGTTGGTCGGTGGCCGATGTCGACCTATGGGAAATCAACGAAGCTTTTGCGATGGTTACCATGGCTGCGATGGACGAGCTAAAAATTGACCATGCCAAAGTCAACGTAGAAGGTGGTGCTTGTGCACTGGGTCATCCAGTAGGCTGTTCTGGTGCTCGTATTTTAGTCACGCTGATTAACTCTCTAAAACGCACTGGCGGTAAAAAAGGCGTTGCCACCTTATGTATCGGTGGCGGTGAAGCAGTGGCAGTTGCCATAGAACTGGCTTAAGGCGGATTTGTTAAATATAGAATTGCTTTGAGCATTAGAAAATTCTTAACATTCAAAAACCCGCAGTGTATCAAACACTGCGGGTTTTTTATGTCTATCTACTCTCAATACCCTCAAAACATTACTCTCTGTAAAAACACGTTAATGTATACCCCCACCTATGTTATGCCATTTACAGCCTATTACACGCAATTACTTCAAGTGCACACTTTGCTACCTTGCTCATATATCTCATCAGAAATCCTGATGTTAGGATTATTACAAGTCGATATAGAGTTTTCTTATGACTTATTAAGTAATTGATTATAAAAATATTTTTCTTGAAGATGTACTATTATTCAAATAACTATTAATAATTATCCCATAAAATAATTAACTCATAAAAAAGGAAGACAACAATGAGCCAACTAATCCGTTTAAAAGATATCCAAGCAACTCACCATGACCTTATTGGTGACGACTATTATGATCCAACAGGCAAAACTGCATATGGTGTCAATGAAGACAAAGTCGGTAAAATTGAAGGTGCGTTGGTAGAAGATACCACTGGCCGTATCCGTTATCTCATTGTCGATGCAGGTGGCTGGTTCAGCTCAAAAGAAGTACTAGTACCAGCAGGTCTCGCTCGTATCGTTGGTGATGATGTATTCTTTGATAGCTTAACCAAAGCTCAAGTAGAAGCTATGGAAGTATATGATCATGACTATCAGTATAGTTATAAAGATCAACATCAAAAAGATCGCCAAGCCTTTGTCGCTGATAGTGTTCCTGCTGCAGAGCGCATGGAAATCGCTGATCATGCCTATGAAGCACCAAATACCCTAGAGTTACTAGAAGAGCGTCTAACTGTCAATAAAGACCGTATCGTCGCTGGCTTAGTTAAAGTCGGTAAGCATGTGGTCACTGAAGAGCGTAATGTCGATGTCGAGCTAGAAGAAGAGCATGCCAATATTCAACGTACCAATGTCGACCGTCCGACAGACCGCCGTATCGGTGATGTAAATGGTGATGAAACAGTTGAAGTCGAGTTACAAGCGGAACGTGCACGCGTTGGTAAAGATACCTATGTGTCAGAAGAGGTCAATGTTGGTAAAACAACCGACCGTCATACCGAAACTATCGTTGAAACCATTCAGCGTGAAGAGTTAGACGTTGATCGTGACGGAAATGTGGTCGACCGTGAAGGCAATGTCATAGATCGCGAGGGAATCACTGCAGAAGACGTACGCCGCGCACGTGATCTGTAATACACTACACCACCACATTATTTGACTGTCATTACAACTAAATGAAATCTAGATAAAGATAACAGTCACAAGTAGCTAAGTTTAGCTATTTAGGTTTTTCTATTTAGATTTTCGCTTAGAAAATTAAGATCAGGGTATAACTCTGGTCTTTTTTTTGCTCAGCTTTTACTCATTCATATAGTTGAGTCCAAATAATTTCGATACAAAAAAAAACCGAGTGCAAGCTATACATTAGTATGGTCAGCGAGGATGACGATGTAGCAGATTTATATGGGTTTGACTATCTAAGCCATGTTAAACATTGCTGATAAAACGCCCGCAAAAAATAATAACGTTAAATGAACCAAATTTTTCAATACTCGCCCTCCATTCCTGTATAACTATAAATATTGCTCAATTATAAGGAAACGATGATGACCACTAATAACAATAAAGACAAGCGCCTAGACAGATCAGACAAAAATCAAGTTTTACCACCTGATCAACAAACTGACAAGAAAGACATCAGTGATGAAAAAAAAACTGGTTATTTAGAATTGCTAGAAGAACGTCCAGTCATTAACAAAGAACGCTTGGATGTCGGAAAAGTCACGGTCACTAAGCATGCGCGCACTAGAACCGTTGATGTACCCATCGAGCTAGTAGAAGAATACCTTACCATTCGCACTGAGTTCAATGATGCAGAAAGTCAGGACCTATTGTCTGGTGATTATGACAAACAGGATATATTGCGTCATGTTGAACCATCATTGGACAGTAAAGCCGTTATCACCATTAATGGTAAGCAAATACAAATCGGTGATGACCCTATCGAAATGGTCTTGTCTCGCCAAGTAGCTACCATTATGAAGGAAACCTATACTGTCCAAGAAATAGATATCAGTAAAACCACGCATACTCATACCGATACCATTCAAGTAGCGCTGAAACATGAAGAATTGGATGTACGAGAAGAAGGGTTTTTAGATCATGAGGATAGTAATACCATGCACAAAAATTAGAGTAGCAAGGAAAACGAGTGCAAGTACTATTCACTGTAGACTAAGCAAGTTTGACACTGCTAATCGTATTTTTTGGGATTGGTATAATACGCATAAGTAAGCCAAAAGTTGGTAATAAAAAAAGCAACGATAACGTTGCTTTTTTTTATTGCTTAGACCATAGTGAATGTTTTAGGGTGTGTCCTCATCAGCATCGCTATCTTCAGCAGCACTATCCATCGAGATAGCCGCATCACCTTCTACTTCATCGACCGATGTATCTGTAGTATCAATGATCACTTCAGTCGGTTCAGCAGGTTCAGCAGACATTGGTACTGTTTCTTCAGTATTAATATCGTCTTCTATATCACCCTCTGTCTCTGACTGTTGCTGACAGGCGCTGATAGACAACACACCAGCAAGCAGTGCCGTCAACGCCATTGAACGACGTAACCCTTTTGCTAACTCTAAACTCATAACACTCTCCAAATAAATCTGTTAAATACTATAGCCTGTCAATAAATACACGCCTACGCTGAATTTGTAAGAAATCAATACAGCATATAGTCAAAGAACTCTAAAATGAGTATAAGGCAGCCAACTGTAGATTGTACAAGTAGTACATCTAAGAAGGATAACGCCGTAGTGACTTAGTAGTTCAGCGACTATATCTGAGAGTATTAGGGCGTGTCTTAATAAATACCAAAAAACCCCTATCCACTTTAGATAAGGGCTTTTCCTATAGTATTGCTAATATATCTTTACTAACGATTCAGTACCTAGCGTCCACACCTACTTATTAGAGCTAAATTTTACCATGACACTGCTTGTACTTGAGACCTGAGCCACAAGGACAAGGGGCATTACGGCTAATATTCATACCAGCATATGGATTTGGCTCATTGGCACCGCCTGTATTACCTGCCGTAGCGGCACCGACAGCAGCCGCAGCTGCACCACTGCCATTACGGTTTTGCGGTTGCGGCTGAGCGGCTGGGCTTGCACTGCTATCTAAGTTATCCACGTTATCATGCTCAAACTGCATTTGCATATGAGCCGCATTCTCACGCTGCTGGGCTTCTAACGCTTCTAGCTCTTCTTTGGTTGGGATATGAACACGTGACAAGTCTTGTACGGTCTCAGACTTAATCGCACCAAGCATCATTTGGAACAATTCAAACGACTCACGCTTGTATTCTTGCTCAGGGTTTTTCTGTGCATAACCACGTAAATGAATCCCTTTACGTAGCTGATCCATCTGCGTTAAGTGCTCTTTCCAGTGCTTGTCTAGGCTCTGTAACATAAAGTGACGCTCAAGCTGAGCGGCGTCTTTTTCACCCATCTGCTCACGGCGACTGTGATAACGATCTATCGCCGTTTGAACGATTTTCTCACGCAGCCCTTCTTCATCCAGACGACGATCCTCATCCAACCAATCGTTAATCGGCATTGAAATTTTGAACTCGTCTTCTAACTCATCTTCTAAGCCGTCAATATTCCACTGATCATCAATAGAGCCAGGCGGAATAAACTGATTTATCATCGCGTTATACACTTCATGATGCATCACTTCGATGGCTTCTAATAAGTCCATCTCTGCTAATAAATCATCACGCTGACCATAGATAACTTTACGCTGCTCATTGGCAACATCATCGTATTTCAATAGGTTTTTACGGGCATCAAAATCGCGACTCTCAACTTTGCCTTGCGCATTTTCGATCGATTTAGAGACCATTTTATGTTCGATGGCTTCATCTTCTTTGAGACCCATCGCACGCATCATATTGACCACACGATCGCCTGCGAAGATACGCATCAGATCATCTTCGAGCGATAGGAAAAAGCGTGACATACCAGGGTCACCTTGACGACCAGCACGACCACGTAGCTGGTTATCGATACGGCGTGACTCATGGCGCTCAGAGCCAATGATATGTAAACCACCAGCTGCTACGACTTGGTCATGTTTGACTTGCCATTGAGACTTTAAACGCTGCATCTCCTCTGGACTCACCGCATCGATATCTTCGATAAACGACTGCCAGTTACCACCAAGGATAATATCCGTACCACGGCCCGCCATGTTGGTGGCGATCGTGACTGACTTTGGACTGCCTGCCTGTGCAATAATTTCTGCTTCACGCTCATGCTGCTTGGCGTTTAGAACGTTATGCTTAACGCCTTCTTGGTCGAGCAAGTAAGACAACTCTTCACTGGCCTCAATCGTCGCTGTACCAACCAGTACTGGCGCGCCTTTGGCTTGAATTTCTTTAATTTCGCGAATGATGCCTTTATATTTGCCTAACTTGGTTAAGAAAATCTGGTCATCCATATCGATACGAGCAATTGGCTCATGCGTTGGAATCACGATGACATCTAGATCGTAAGTAGATTTGAATTCTGCCGCTTCGGTATCAGCGGTACCCGTCATACCAGATAACTTGTCATATAGACGGAAGTAATTCTGGAAGGTCGTTGTGGCAAGCGTTTGGTTTTCTGCTTGGATCTCAACGTTTTCTTTCGCTTCTACTGCTTGATGCAAGCCTTCTGACCAACGACGACCAGGCATGGTACGGCCTGTATTTTCATCAACGATGACCACTTCGCCTTCATCGACGATATAGTGAACGTTTTTGACAAATACGTGATGCGCACGAATGGCAGCTTGAACGTGAGCCAAAAGTGGCAAACGACTTGGGCTATATAAACTTTCGTTCTCACCAAGCTCGCCTACTTCGATTAAGAAGCGCTCGATTTTTTCATAGCCTTTTTCGCTGATCTCAATCTGGCGATTCTTTTCATCAATCCAGAAGTCTTCTTCTTCGTTATTCTTGTTTGCTTCTTCGTCTTTTGAACGAATCAACACAGGAATAATCGTATTAATCAACGCGTACATGCGTGATGAATCTTCAGCTTGACCCGAAATAATAAGCGGCGTACGAGCCTCATCAATCAAGATGGAGTCAATTTCATCGATAATACAAAAGTTTAACGGGCGCTGTTTTTTCTCAGCAAGGCTAAAGACCATGTTATCGCGCAGATAATCGAAGCCGTATTCGTTATTGGTACCATAGGTAATGTCGGCTTGATAAGCTTCGATTTTTTCTTGTGGCGGCTGCTGTGAGTAAATCACGCCAACAGTCATACCTAAAAACCCAAACAACGGACGGTTTAGCTCAGCATCACGCGCAGCCAAATAATCGTTGACCGTGACCAGATGAACCCCTTTACCGCTGATCGCATTTAGGTACATGGCCAAGGTTCCCATTAGGGTTTTACCTTCACCAGTTTTCATCTCAGCGATTTTACCTTCGTGCAAGGTGATACCACCGATCAGCTGCACGTCATAGTGACGCATACCGTTGACACGTAATGATGCTTCGCGGCAGACAGCAAATGCTTCTGGCAATAATGCATCTAAGCTTTCGCCTTTTTGATGTCTAGCTTTGAATTCTTCAGTTTTTTGTTGTAGTTGCTCATCAGACAGGGCTTGTATTTCAGCCTCTCGTGCGTTGATCTTGCTGACCACTTTACGCATGCGTTTTAATTCGCGGTCATTTTTGGTGCCAACCACACTGCCTATAATCTTTGATAACATAATTTTTTGACCTATGGAATATTCGATAATTAGTGCGCATTAGCCAAAGCTTAGCTCTCTGCCTTGTCATCACCCGACTAAGTACTACCTAATTTAGTATCGCCCAATTAAGTGTGCCGTCATTATATATGGTTATGACGCTGATGGATACAAGGGCAGCGAGTAGATATTTGCCGCAGTAAAAACCTAGTAGGACGTGTTAAAATAGCGAATACCTTCTTAAATTTCTTAGCTTTTTCAGCGACTTTATTATTTTTCACATTTTTATTTTTATACGCTTGCTACCACTGCGTCTTGGCTCATAATTTATCGATATGCCATTTATCTATAAGTAACTGGCTTATTGATAAAGCCAAAGCTATATATCAAACTCATACATAAGACAAATGACCCTTTAGCACCCTTATCACAAAATACTCATTACAACCTATTAAAGCACTATAAGAGACTCTGCATGACCGTAAAGCCATCTGGACAAAATCAATCGTCAAATCCTAATTCATCAGAAAAACCCTTATCAAAAAAAGAGAGCTCTGACTGCTTAAGTATAGGCGATGCCGTCTATAACCTAGCAGACCATACGCCGATGATGGTGCAATATCTAACCATGAAAGCCAACTATCCACAAGCATTGCTCTTGTACCGGATGGGTGACTTCTATGAGCTGTTCTTTGACGATGCTAAGCGAGCGGCGCAAATATTAGATATCACATTGACGCGCCGTGGTACGGATAAAGCAGGCAACACGATAGCCATGGCGGGCGTACCGTTTCATGCAGCCGATAGCTATATGGCACGCTTGATCGCTGCTGGGCAGACAGTAGTCGTATGCGAACAAATTGACGAATCGACAACTGGTAACGCTGATAATAAGTCCAATGTCCCTGCGATGGGCGACAAGCAAAAGAAAGATAAAAGCAAATCTGCCGCTGGTAGCATCATGCGCCGTGAAGTAGTTAAAACGCTTACCGCAGGTACTATTACTGATGACGCATTGATTGCCCCTAATCATACGCCGACTGTGGTTGCCATCGATATTGCGACTATGAAAACGCAAGACAATAGCCAGACGTTACAAGCAGCCGTTAGCCAGATGGATTTGGCTGCGGGTACACTGACTACCCAGACATTGATAGCAGATAAAAACGATATAGATGGTCTGCAAACTCAAATGCTGACTGTATTAGCACGTTTTGCGCCTAGTGAGTGCATCATTAGTGAAGCACTCAGCGATAGTATTGGTGGCAGCATTGGAAGCAATGATTCAGAGTGGCTACTGTGGTTACGACAAAATCTGGACTGCCCTATTATAGAAGTCGCTGCCAATGACTTTCATCGTGAGCATGCTAGTGACACGCTTTGTCAGCAGTTCGAGGTTCAGCGTCTCGATGGGTTGGGCATTGCTGAGGCTCCACTTGCGCAAACCAGCTGCGCTGCGCTTATCCACTATGCGCGTCAAACGCAGCAACGCCACGTGCCACAAGTGAACCAACTCATCGTCGAGTACAGCGATGACTACCTAATTATCGATGCTAACAGCCAACAAAACCTCGAGCTATTTACCCCTGTTAGTAGCAATGGCACTTCTTTGATATCTGTGCTGAATCACTGTCAGACTCCGATGGGTAAACGCCTAATTGTGCAGCAAATGAAGCGTCCACTGCGTCAACATTCACGTATCAATATGCGTCTAGATGCGATAACTTGTTTGCTAAGCCCAGAGAATGACTCAATTGAATCAAACCAAGATATAAAAGAGAGCTTACTGGTTACACGTTTACGAGAAACGCTGAATACTATTGGCGATATTGAACGAATCAGCAGTCGAATCGGGCTAATGAGTGCCAAACCTCGTGACTTACGCAAGCTCGCCGATGGTATCGCTAGTGGTGCTCAGCTTACTACTCTATTGACAGCATCGGGTATCAGTCATGAAGACGCTGGCCTATTACCAATGTTGATGCAGCAATTGCCAGATCAACTACCTGCTGTTCAATCCGTCGCCGAATTAATCGAACGCGCTATTGTCATTGAACCGCCTGCGCATATCCGCGATGGAGGAATGATAGCAGCGGGCTTTGATGAAGAGTTTGATCGCCTTACTCATTTGCATGACAATATTCAATCGACGCTAGACGAGATGGTCGAGCGTGCCCGTCAAGACAATCAATTACCGAGTCTAAAAGTTGGCTTTAATAAAGTTAGCGGCTTCTATTTCGAACTGCCCAAAATGCAGGCGAAGAATGCCCCTGCCCACTTTATCCGTCGGCAAACGCTCAAAAGTAGTGAGCGCTTTATCACTGATGAGCTAAAGGAAGTCGAGACAGAATATCTAAGTGCCCAGTCCTTAGCGTTAGCTCGTGAAAAGCAGCTGTATCAAGAGCTGCTAAATCAATTAAACCAACATTTGGCTGATCTACAACAGCTTAGCGCTGCTATCGCACAACTAGATGTGGTAAGCAATTGGGCCCAACTTGCCATGATGTATAACTGGCAGCGTCCAATCATGGGCTTACATACGGAAGACCAAAGCAAAACAGTAACCAAAAATCAAACCAACATTGATATTCGTCAAGGTCGTCATGTTGTGGTTGAAGCAGCATTAAATCAAACAAATGCGAACAATAGGAATAGTAATTTATTAAGTACAAACCACTTTGTCGCCAATGACTGTGCATTAGGTGGTGATGAACATCCTGAAAGACTGCTTCTGATTACCGGCCCTAATATGGGTGGTAAGTCTACCTATATGCGCCAGACCGCGCTGATTGTACTGCTCGCGCATTGCGGCAGCTTTGTGCCAGCAACTAGTGCTCATATTGGTGATATCGGTCGCATTTTTACGCGTATTGGTTCAGCTGATGACTTGGCTGGTGGCAAATCGACCTTTATGGTGGAAATGATTGAGACGGCCAATATCTTAAATCAAGCAACGAATAAATCACTGGTATTAATGGACGAAGTCGGTCGCGGTACTGCTACCACCGATGGCCTTGCCATTGCCCATGCCTGTGTCAATCGCCTAGTCGAGATTGGCTGCCTGACATTATTTGCCACTCACTATTTTGAACTGACACAATTAACGAATGATATTGGCAAGCATCATGCTAATATCCGTAATGTCCATGTAGCAGCCAGTGAGGTTGATGGTCAATTATTGCTATTGCACCAAATTAAAGACGGTGCAGCGAGTTCTAGCTTTGGGCTGCATGTCGCAAAGATGGCTGGTATTCCCACCCAAGTGCTAGAGGATGCTAAGCGCTATTTAGCAGACAACTTACAGTTAGACCATTTAACCGTAGATAAAGCAAAAACTGTTGATGATAAAAATGAATTAGCTAAGTCAGTAAAGGATAAACGGGAAGAGAGTTATAATGATCCTACTCTCAATCAAGAAGTAAGTCATACCGCTCAGATATCGGACACATTAGACAATCCGAAACAAAATCAGTTATTTAGCCTAAAAGATGAGCTAAGCATGATTGATCCTGATAGCTTAACACCTAAGCAAGCGCATGATTTACTTTATCATCTGAAGAAAATCATTAGTCATTAAAGGGAATTGTCAAAGCGTAGTAAAGGCGCTAAAATACGCTTTATTTTCCAACTATTCTATGTAGCCCTTATAGTTGATTTAATTTAAAAGAATTACACTGCAGCTGAGCGCAGAGGTATAAATCATACTTCAAGCAAGGTTGACACAATAACTCTTTTGAAAGAGATTGACTATATCAGCCAATCCAATAACAGGTAGACATCACTATGACCTTTGTCGTTACAGATAACTGCATTCTTTGCAAATACACCGACTGTGTAGAAGTCTGTCCTGTGGACTGCTTTTATGAAGGCCCAAATTTCCTAGTCATCGATCCTGATGAGTGCATCGACTGCGCGCTATGCGAGCCTGAATGTCCTGCCAATGCGATTTTCTCAGAAGATGAAGTACCGAAAGACCAAGAAATGTTTACCCAACTAAATGAAGAGCTGGCGCAAAAATGGCCGAACATTACTGAGATGAAAGGGCAAATGCCAGAAGCTGAAAAGTGGGATGGTGTGGAAGGTAAGATTCAGTATTTAGAGAAGTAGTATCCTTCTCGAAGTGCCAAGATATTGTAAAAATAAAAACCACCTAATAGCAATATGCTGTTGGGTGGTTTTTTTGCTTAGAAGATCGATATCAGACTAACCAAACAAACTATAGGTTAGCATTGTGACTACAAGAATTGGGTAGATATATTGCTTCTATGTTACTACTACAGCTCCACGATCCGCTACTAGTACGCAACCATTCTATTTTTTTACCGGTCAATTTTGGGTTAACTTGATTGGATACGATCGCAGTGATACTAGTAGTCAGAGTCAGCGGGCTTGTCATCTGTGCCACACCTGTATTATTAGGTAAGACTAGGCCCACTTGTGAGCCACCTACTACTAAATTAGAAGCTGACGCTCTCGGATCACAATCCTCTGTACCTAACCCGATAACAGTTCTACCTGTTTGCAAGCACTCTTCTAACGATAACCGCAGTTGCCCTACCTCATTTATTACTCTCATTACTTGCGTTTTACCAACATGAATCTGATACTGTGGTATCGCAATCGTTGCTAACACTCCAATGATGGTCACAACTATCATTAACTCAATAAGAGCAAAGCCAATCTGAAAGCGATACGTAGTCATCTTAAGCTCATTTTGAAATGCTATACCTGTAACAAGTATAATTTATGCCATTATAAACATAACCATTCGAACTATCGCTAACTCACTGATTTTTTGCTAACTGATCGTATATCATTATCTTCACCTTATCATTACCTACTTTGCCATTATCTGGCGTTCCATTACTGAGTAATGCTACGACTCCACCCCTCTCGTCTATAGCAATCAATGATGACAATCCTAATAGACTACCATCTCTATAATGTACGGCAATAGATTTCGGATTTGGCTGATAAGTTAACATTGCATAGCCATAACATTCTTCTATTTTCGTAGTATCACATTCTACTTTAGCATTATCTGTTAGTATGTTTGGCTTCGGCTTAGCAGACATAATACGTACTTGATAAGCTAAATCTATTGCATTACCTGATAATCCAGCAGCAGAAGCAAGTCCATCATAGTCAAACGCGGTATAAATATCAGCAATACCTGTTAGACCTGTTTCCACATAATTGTAAATTACTTCATCATCCATCGTGGCGTTCGATACAAAGCGTAAATTAGTATCCGAAAAATTATACTGTTGCGCAATGATATCTTTGTAGGTCTTATTTCCGTTCAGTTTACTAACCACTTCACCTAATAGACAATACCCTAAATTAGAATAGCTAGTTTTGCTACCTGGCTCAAAGCCAAGCTCAATATCATTCAAACCCTCTAAATGATTGGGACAAATATTCTTGCCAATACCAAACATATCCTGTCCAAAGATACTATAGCGATCGAATCCTGCACTGTGTGATAACAGCTGTTCAATAGTGATGTCATTAATGCGTAAATCTTTTGGAATATCAATTTCAGGCAAAACACCTGAAAGCTTAGTATCAAGGGATAATTTTTTCTGCTTAATAAGTGATAAAATCATATCCGCTGTCCATAATTTAGTAACACTAGCATAACGAAAGCGCGTTTTCTCAGTAATAGGAGCAGATAAAATAGGGTATTGTCCAATATAACCATTATAGCAATAGTACAAGATTCCTTTCGGATTTATATAAGCAATTTGGTTGGCTGGAGCGCTATTGTAGCGAGTTTGATACTCTAAAACATTTGCTAGCCATGAAGGGCTATCCTCACTACAACTGGTTTGTCGAACAGATAATTCAGCACGTATCGGATAAGTTTTTAACCAAAATAAGTTGCGTGCTTGAGAGTTAACATAATAGTAACTAAAAATAGATATAAAAACTATTATTACTGTTACTGTTATAAGGTCACGTTTACTAATATTTTGGAACATAGATTATTTCTTTAGTTGTTCTGCTCGTCATATGTAAATTATATTATGTATAAATAAAAAAGAGACTATAGAAGTCTCTTTTTGTAACAATTTAAAAAATACTATTTCTTATGCATCTTCACCTGAATCATCGGTCGCATCGTCTTCAGATGACTCTTCTACTGTACCTAAACTAGCATCACATCCAGATGGACGATATTTCGCGAGTGTGTTTGTACTACACGTCCAAGTACCATCTACACTACGTGCCCATTGCAATTTGTTCTGGCCATCTTGGGTAAGCGTTGCCGCTGCATTGCCACTGAAAGTAGCAACAAGAGTGGCAGCTCCTGTATCTTCAAAAGTTGCAACCAGACCTGTATCTTGTAATTTTTTAGTAGTTGCACCTAATAAGTTACTATTAGTCCAACCAAAATCGCATTCATCTGCTGCTTTGCCGTCATTTAGACATGTTTCAGTAGCAGTTTTCATAGATCCAACTTCGCCCATAACACGACTAACTTGTGACTTAGCGATATAGTTCTGATACTGAGGAATAGCGATGGCCGCTAGGATACCGATGATCGCAACAACGATCATTAGCTCGATTAAGGTAAAACCTTTTTGTGCAGTGTTCATAAGAACTCCTTTAGAGGGGATAAAGATAACGGATATTTGCTCGCGCTATCTCTCGTTATATAATGTATTGGATATAGTGTATTGGTCTTTCGTGCCCTAGTAGATGCATATAGCGTGCCAATATCATTAGTCATAGTAGGTATATGTGCTAAGTGCTCGATTGTTATCGCTATTTATCGATACTTTGATGTAGATACTTACCATACTGCTATCTACTGACACTAATTGTTACGCTAAGCATACCTAAAAGTGTCAGTTTATGTCAATGGCAGCTACTCTGGCTCACGATAACTGACAATAATTGTCAGTTGTCAGACTATTTTTTAGTCATTCCATTCGCTACCAGTGCCGCATTTTTTTTCAGTACCGATAGTACGGCATTTAATGTTTTGATAATTAAGGCTCAAGACGCCATCACTTGCCATTTGCGTACCAGACTTCGGCGTTGCCGTGATTACCCATTTATTGGTCAAGGTGTTGTCAGGAGGCGTCAGGGTAGTTGGCTCGATACTGACATCGTATAGCGCTGTCCCTTGCTGAGGATAGGCGGTCGCAAAGTCTGCTTTGATCTGCGCACTGATAGCACGGTAGCTACCCTGTGCCAGCTTGCGACTCTCAATCTCTGAGGCGATATTTTGCATCTCTGTCATCATATCGACCCGTTTGGTCTTGATGACATAGCGCTGATAGCTGGGATAAGCGATAGCCGCGAGCACACCGATGATAGCGACGACGATCATTAGCTCGATCAACGTAAAGCCCTGCTGCCGGATTGACGAGTATTTAGACATTTTATTAAGGCCTGACATTACCAACTCTCCTCGCCAGTACCACAGTCAGTCGAAGCGCTTGTAATCGTTCTATCAGTGCTTTTGCACTGCACACCTGTACTTGTAGTCATAAGAATACTGGCATCTGAATTTTCAAACGCTTCATTTGGTTCCGCCAACATACGCCATGAGTTACCAGCAGTTGAGTAAGCAGTACTTGCAGGTGTCAAGCTATTGCCTGTACTGCCATCTACAAGGGTAATCTGATAATCATAGTTTGTATCATCACTACCTGCTGGGACATATATTATTGTATTAGTAGCTGTATCATCATAGCCATGGCTTACTGACCCATCATTCGCTAGTTTTCTTGGCTGAAAACCCTTATACGTAAGCGCAGTAGCGCGCCAGCGGTTCAGCTCTATCTGTAGCTGCTGCATGCTTGCTTGCGCTTGTGCTTCAGCGTTTCGAACTACATACTGACGATAAGAAGGAACCGCAATCGCTGCCAATACCGCCACGATCATAATAACTATCATTAGCTCAATCAGCGTAAAGCCTGAGTGTTGTTTTGAGGTTTTCATGCCCATGCGACCACCTTATCAGTCTACTTCATACCATACTTTTGGCTGCAGCGTATAACGCTCGTTAAATATCAACTCAGGCGCCGTGCCGTTGCCTATGATGCTATCATTCGCGCTTAAGTTCCCTTGGTTTAACCCTTTGGGGTTTGTGAGCGCATTAAATAGACCTTTACCGCTATCAGAACCAAAATCGACTCGGTCATTGGCGCGTTCAGCCAATGTTCGCGTGCCGATCAGCAGTCGCTGATTTGAGAGGGTTGAGCTGCGTGGTCCAAGCGTGAGTTCTTGAATGCCCTTACCTGCCTGTACATAACCTGCAGTCCCGTTCTTGGAGGCTTCATCGGTACAGATACCATAAGGTAAGCAGTAGAGCTGTCTCTCTGAGCCGCCTGTCACTTTGGCAGAACAAGAGTCCACGGCATTATAGCTCATATCTGGGTTGTAGACCGTTGTATACAAATAACTGTCTACTACTTCAGATTTGCCAACACCTTTGGTATATCTGACATTGCCATAGCCGTCAAAGCGCGTTAATGGATAATACCAACCGTTTTTCCTTCCTTGTCTTAAGGTATTTATCACGGCGTTTTTTTGTGCCAAGGTGTATCCAGCTCCCGTCAAGTTACCAATACTTGATGGCAGCTCGGCGAGATCCGTACTGTTGGCTTCAAGCTCTACGATTTCTTGACCATTTGTGGTCCCTGCAGTGGTAAAGTTGCTCGCATAAAACACATGGTCTGCCTTGGTAATATCACTATCGATAATGCCATATAATCTGTCAGCCTTATCATTGTCTCGTATTTTTGATAGCGGCGAGCTACGATCCCCTGAGATGACATTTACGAGTGCAAATAATGAGTTGGTTAAATCGTTACGATAAAAACTGACAACTGGCCGCTCGTAGAAACGGTGATTGTATTTTTTGTTACTGCCTGAATAGGCAGGTTTGAGTACGCGTGTGACTCTGGTGTTACTAAAAGAAGTTTCTGGTGAAGCAGTGCCGGATGCCACTGGCTTCACAAAACCTGCATTGGTAAAGTCAGCACGGAACAGCTGACCACCCAGATCGGCAAAGTAGATATGATCCATAAAGCCGTCATTATCACGGTCTAAGGTAGTGACACCAGCGACAATACTATTGGTCATACTATCGACCGTCTTAGTCGGCGAGCCTTCAGCAGACGCCGACCATATCAAAGCGCCTGTTTTGGCATTGATAATATAGACGGCATTGCCTTCGGCATTGCTCTTGCCCGAGCAACTACTACCCAATTCGCTATCAGTCACGCCCACTTGGAAGCCTTCGTACTCGTAGCACATATCGTAGCCACCGCCAAATACCAATACATCGGTACCTGTATCGGTGATACTGGTTTTTATTTTGGCCTTAGTAGGTTTTGACCATATTTGCCCCATACGGCTAAAGCCTGAAGTATCTGGTGTAATCGCAAACATCATACTAGGGCTTTCATTATCGGCTAGGTCTAAACCGTATAAAGCCTTACCGCCCATACGTAGACCACCGTATGCGAATACACCTTTGCCGCTTCCTGTTTCGACATTTACTTGTCCGTTGCTCAGATCATATCTGTAGTCGGCCGTGACTAGCCACGGGGCATCTACACCAAAGTTGGGCGCACCTATTTCAGGTTTCGTTGCACCTTTGATCAGCGCGTCAGACTTGCTACTATCCATGAGCATCTCTTTTGGAATGATCACGAATTTTTCTGCACCGCCATCACCCACTCCATAATTATCGGCGTCCACTAAGTGCAAACCACCTTCGGATGAACCAAATAACACATAATCATCACGTGTACCAGTCACTCTACCTGTGGTGATATCTAAGTTGGCTGAATACGAAACTGCGGCTGGCGTGGAGTGCACCGTTGCACCCAGCACCCTGATTGCTTCAGGCGCATTGGCACTACTAAGCGTCATGTCTTTTACCGCTGTGGCAGTGCTTGGAAGAGAGGTAAACCCTAAGAAATTCAATATCTTTCTTAATGTCACTTCGTTATAGGTAGCTGTATCTTTAAATGTATTGTTGGTCAGTACGGCACCATCTACCACGACTTTGCCCGAAGCATTTACGCCTACTTTTCTCAATACAGGTTTTTTGTTGGTAGCGTTATCCCAATCCTCTACATACAGTGTTCTAACAGAGGCAACCCCTGTCGCTGGTGTCTTTAATTGCGCAAAAAACCCACCACTTTCTACCTTATCATTTGCACCAGCGTAGTTTTTATCAGACCAAAGATCTTGCGTTGCAGGATCTAAGTCGCCGGCGATACTCTTAAATAGCTTAGAGCCACCTTTCCCAAATAAGGTACCCTCATTTAAGGTGTATTTTTTTAAATTACCTTCCCAAATAACTGCGTTTTCCGCTACTTTAGGTTGTAATGTCGGATAATAAGCAACAGCGAGCTGACTATCAGCACGATATGGGTCATCAGGAATAACAATCGTACCTGAAGGTACCGAAGGTAAAGTTTGATTTAAATCAGCAACGAAGGTGACAATACTTTTAACAATATCTTCTGTAGATTGTGCTGAATAGAAACCGCCTTCTCCAAACCCCCCTACTCCTGGTAAGTCCTCATGAGCTTTTTCTCCCCAATTACAAGCATTTTTTGCATCTATACCTGTGATATTTTCACAGTTATAAAAATCGCGATCTGCTGTCACACCAGTTTTCGGATTGGTATAAGGTAATCTACGAATAACTCTCTGAGCTAGAGGTTTTCTTGCATCTGCTACTTTATCTACATCAAACACTGAACCAAAACCCACAACTGCTGTAAAGATTTCCCTGTCAGTACCTAGTGGATTTTTTGTTGGATCACGTAAAGCTTTTGCAAATGCGCCCACTGCAGGTGTACCACTATCGTAGTAGTTATAATATCCATATCTTCCTATACTAGTACCTTGTGGCAAGCTATTAGATGCTGTTACATCAAAAGCATTGCCTTTAGTTCCTAAAGCAGCTTTCATTAAAGGAACAGGATCAGGGGCAGTATTGGGCTCACCATCCGTTAAGAAATATATACCACGTCCGTCGCAAGAAGAAGGAGATGTCAACGGACTGATATAATTACCACCACTTTTAGAAGAAGTAACAGAGTCATTAAAACCGCTATAAGTAGAACTAGTGGGAGTATTGGTACCTAACATATAAGCGCCAACTTCTGCATAAGCATTCGCTGAAGGGGTACCATTATAGGCAGTCAAAACTCTTACAGCGTTTTTAATTGCTGCGCGTTGCGTACTATCTACTAATGCAGCAGGCACCAGTATTTTTCCACTCTTACCATCAGCAGTTTTAGCATCGTTATATTTATCACTCTGTGTAGAGTATTGGCCAATTCCGATAGATACCTTTTTTGGATCTAGCTGGCTATTATCCATTAAGGCGAAAATAGCATCTTTAAGGCGAGTCAAGCGATCGTCATATTTTGTTGATGTATAGAAATATCTGTTGTTACTACTAGAGGTTACATAGCTATAGTTTTCAACTGAAGGGATATCATATATTCTTGTACCACAGTCGCTAAAACCATAATCTGTAGTACCAGAACCATTACTACTACCACAACGGTACCATACGTTGCTGTAGTCTCTATCTTGGCGATAAAAGTATCGTTTACTACTATTTAGCTCACAATATCGTCTAGTATAACTAGGCGTGGTAATAGATTTTTGAGTACCAACTCCAACTTGATTGTAAGATATACCCGAAGGTAGGTCACAGGCTTCTTTAGTGACGTTTGCACCCATACTACCCGAAGTATCGAGCATCATAGTGATGGTAGTCTTGCCACCTTCAGCAGCTTTATAAATCTCTAAGTCTCCAATTTGCTTACCAGCGACATCGGCCTGTGATACAGGTATCACCATCATCGATGCCATAACGACGACTAAATACTTTAAAGGTAACTCAAGTTTTTTAGATGATGTCGGTGCGTTGTCAAGTCGTTTCATGACTTTTGTCCTTATATGAGATAGAGCCAATGATTGATCGCGTTATGGTGTCGCTGAGAGTACACACTGTGGATCCAGAGAACCTGTGCCAAATGGAATACACACTGTAGAAGAAGAGACGTTTTCAACATCTGCTTGCTCATATAGCATTTTACTCGGTGTAGTAGCCTCTAGTAGACAGTCGTTCAATGAGTTTTTTCCTGATGCTACGTTAGCGCTGATACTTGTTTTTGCAAAACAAGCACCATCTGTATCTTTAGGTTCACTATAAGATGGCAAAGCCGAGGTAGCACGAATATCAAACTGATACTTCTTACTTGTTTTATCTTCCACTTCTTTACCAAGAACCATATGTGCAAATGATTCTGCATCAGCAGCAGTAGGAGTGGTAGTTACACTGACTTGCGTCATCACAGTTTGTCTTGCGCTAGTATAACCATCTGCACTGGTGTAATCACATATACCATTATTGAGACCACTCCAATAACCACCGGTCGCTTTCAATACTGTCGCATTTGCCGTTAGATATTCTTTCGTACGTGGATTAAAGCAATAGATAAATTCGTTTGTTGCATTCTCTTCATTCAGTAGGAAGTGACCAAATACGCCTGACACACTGGTGACAGATTGATAATTAGTCGATGTTGTACTGCCATTAACCATTGCTTCTAGCTTTTGATTAGCACTATCAGATGATTGTAATAAAACAGTATTAATCTGATCGCTAGTTGCAATCTTAAGATCTGTATTACTCTGCCTAACAGCTATGGCTCCTGCCAACATTATAAGAACCAGAAACAACAGGACCACCACCAGCGTTGCACCTTGCTCACTACTACGATATGTCAAGTTAATAGTGACATTTTTTGCTTTCAAACTTGATGGATAGCGATAATAAATCATCTTTAATCTCTCTACTCAGGGGGATAAGCTAGTACTAACACTTACTACACGGGCATTGCGCAGTAATGTCGTAGCCTCATAAGTCGAACGCACCTGTCGCGTACGATTAGCATCTGTCTTTAGCTTATTTTCTTGACCTAACAAAGTGAATTCATCTTGGTCAGTACTACCGAGTACAGCAGTGCTTCCATGTACAATCACACCTATCTTCAGAGCTGTTATTGCTGGTTTATCGCTCATATCTAGGTAGGCACTACTTGGCAAATACATCACTTGTCCTACATTAGCACCACTAACTTCTTGAGTGCCTAATAAGACTTTGAACTGGTCAACATTAACGATAAACTCTTGACCTGCTTGTCCAAACTGTCGTGGATCCGTGCTTCCCATCGAGTCATCTATACCACCAGACTGAGTAACACGTCCTGCATCACAAGCTAAAACTAAGTTTCTAATAACGCCTGTGCCGCTATCACCGGTTGCTTGACGCAAAAAATAACGCTCTACTACAATATCATTAACAGCAACATCCGACCCTTCACAGTCACTCAAAGTATCATCCGTAATGTTGGTATATTGAATGGTCAGTTGATCACTGCCTACAATCGTATTTGATATACCTGTCCAACCATTAGTGCCACTAGTGCTATCACCAGCTCGTCTAGTCAAATAACCAGTATCACCATAAGGTCCTGTTGTGATACCAAGATTAGCACCGGTTAATACAACACCGCCATTTACTGTAGTGTCATCAATTTCAGTAGAAGGATTTCCTAGATTCGCTAGGCGCATATGTTGTTCTAACTGCTGTAGGCCAAAAACGCTAGCATCTTGTAGCTCACTTCCACTCGCTTGAATACTACTGGTCTTTACATTGATCAAATAAACTTGAATGACAGCAGCAGATACTATTAATCCAAGTACTAATGAGATCATTAGCTCTATTAAGGTAAAACCAGCCTGATTATAATGGCTATAGTTACGGTTATGATGAGATATCATCAGTAAGCCTCCATAATAAAGCACTCAGCTCCATTTTTATAAGTACCATCTGCATTAGCACATGCATTTGCTGCCGTATTATCTAACGTAACTGTTGTATCTCCCCAGCTAGCCACAAAACACTGACGTTCTTGATTACCTGATGTATCTGGACAGCCACCTGGAACCATACCAATATTAATATCATTTTCACCTGCATACGACTTTATTAATAGCCCATCACGTGTCGCAAGTTGATCAATAGTACAACTATCTGCTACTGTCGGCGCAGTATCTGTATTTGTGATACAGCTATCTCTTGTTATTCCAGCACCGTCAATATTTATCGTATCCGAAGTACTGTTTATTGCTGCTTTAAAAGCACTGATACCACTTGGGTTAGTTCGCATTGTTTCAGCACCACCTCTCATAATAGTCAAAGCGCGAGTACGCATCAGGCTTTCGTCTGTTGCTTTTACCGCTGACATTTGCATGGCGCTAAACCCCAAGACGGCCACCGCCAGTAATAATAACGACACCATCACTTCTATCAATCCCACACCTGCTTGTGTGCTTTCAATCTTCATTAACAGCCCCCAGCATTTGTAGTATTAACATTAGCGATTGTAGTGAGTTCCACTTGTCTAGGTGTTTCATTATCAGAGCCGCTATCACAGATTGTATAAAGTACTGTCGCCCCATCGTCTATTGTCTTGTTTGGTTTAAAGACAATATTGGCTACAGTAGATGGTGTAATCGTTTGAGTAACAATACTTCTGTCACTGATATCATAGCTAGATATATTAACGTTATCAGCTTGCAATGTAATCGTCTGAGGAGTGCTAGTTTCATCATATATAACCGTTATATTTTGACGGCGGATAATACTTTCAACTTTTGCTTCTTTCAACGCGTTAGCAATAGTAGCCGTCGTCGACTTCACCCGCTGGTTAGCAAACTGAGTATTCATACTAGGTGCCGCAATACTAACAATAATAGCAAGCACAGCAATTGTCACCATCAACTCAATCAAGGTAAATCCTGAGCTATTCATTCGTAGTTTGGGCAATAGATTGTTCGTAGATGCGGTCACATCAAATCCCTATTTATAACGGTAATTGTCTATCTGATAACGATGTTGAGCTAGAGAAAGTTAACCAATAACCCATATTTTTATATCGTTTTTTCTGCACTTCTTTACATCTGTGAACGTATAATTATGCAGTAAACCCTGCAATTTTTATTCCATAATTATTAACTGCTGTCCGATAAAGAAATAAACACAGCTACGTCAATAGCACAAGTTATCTAAGACTCGTCATTTTGTTGGTTGGTTCTATTCAATGTTGAACACATAATTTCTGAACAACTAACAAATTCATATATACAATTTTAACAATATAGCGTTAAGGAAACATATTAGCAACATATTAGTATATTTCAAGTTGCGAAAAGCAGCTATTCGCAACTATCTTTACCTTAAAAATAGTGATATCTATCACCAAATCAGAAAAGCTATGCAGCTAAGTTAAGATATTGAGCAAAATTTAGCCCTTGAAATGACTACTAACTGGATTAAAAATAAATCCTAGGATTGATTGCCATGTGCCACAGCATAAGCAGAAAGATGGTACCTATCATGCAGTGGACTATTCAGAGTAGTGTCTGTGAATGCTCTTGATAGAGTACGCCCTAATGCCTGCAAACTAGCACCTGTGGTCGCAACATCATCAAATAGCAGTAAGCGTCTGACGGGTGGGGTTTTGGTTAATGCAAAGGCATTGTCTAAGTTACTCAAACGCTCTGCACGTGTCAGTCCTTGTTGACTGACGGTATCGTCAATGCGCTGAACCCCTTGCCATAAGGGTATCCGCCAATGCTTGGACAGTTGCGCTGATAAAATACCGACAGGATCGAAGCCGCGCTTGGCCAGTCGCTGATTGGTCGTTGGCATGGCGACAATCACGCTATTGTCATGATGACAGCCATGTGGCCGTGGCAACTGGCGTATTGCATGCAGTAGCAAGGGGAACTTGGTCATATCTTCATGATGTTTAAAGGCCCTGATAGCTTCACGCATTGGATAGTCATAATAAGTAGCGGCTTGGATAGTTAGTGAACTACCAACAGCAATATCAACATCAAAAGGCTCCGGCAACCATGCGACACTATGATGGCAGTACGCACATAGCAATCCTTTATTTAAATGGTGATGAAACTGATGATATAGCCTGCTAGAGAGGGAGTGGTCGCTTGATGAGCCAGTGGTATTTAATGATGGTTTGCCTGATGATAGCTGAGACTGTGGTGTGCTGCGATAAATACGACATAACTGGCAGTGTATATCAACATACTCTGCCAGCCATAAGCCAGTTTGATAAGGTGCTAATCGCCGCATAAGTGACCGTTGATACTCATACTGCTATCAGAATCCTTTCCAATCATTAAGTATGATTCCAATACCAATAGCGGTAGCCTCATCATTGTAATCGATAAGAGATTCACCATAGCCGTGGAACAACTGTACATAACCATTGACGTTTTTGCTTAGTGGATAGACGTAGTCAATTTGTGCAGCGCCTTTATTACTATCTGGGTTATAACGCAATGTACCGCTGATACTCTGTTGTTTTGGCATATCATACAAGAACTTGAGATCACCATAGCCCATATAGTCTTCGATGTCAGGGTTGTCATCTTGACCGCTATCATCATCTACTCGAGCCCATAAGCGGGGTATAATCGAAAAATTGCCCCATTCAGCACCAGCCATTAAGTAAATACGATTCCATGAGCGTGACAACGGATCATCCTGTCCATTTGACTGATGCACTGCGCCTGCACCTAACATGCGTAAACGTCCACCAAATGGTAAGTTAGCAGCCACAGGTTGCGTCAAGAATATTTCAGGCTGATAATCCGTCGCACGGAATGGTCTTGAGTTGTCTTCGTTATAGACCTGCCAATGTGATTCTTGCGTATAACCAAACCATAAATCAGCATTACTATCGAACAAATCTTCAGCTACTTTGGTTTTTAAAGATAGCTGAAATTTCAACTCGGTTTCACGTCTATCATTAGGGGTGAAAACTTCTGTATCTTGTGATGGTGTGCTTGGACTCAAGTTAGGATCAACAGTATAAAACACGGGCAAAAGGTAGTTGGGATTATGTGGTCTAATGGTCCATGTACCACGCTCACTATTTTGATCTAAATCGTAAGCAAGACTAAGTGGCGAGTATTTTTCAATATCTGTTTGAGTGACTCCGACATTTTCTAAAATCTGTGCCTCAGTTTGAGCTTCGCCGTTTGCCTCTAGGCTGCTGCTTACATCTACGCTACTGTTTGCATCTAACTTACTTGACGCATATCGCTGGTTACTCACTAGAACTGTCTCGGCATCTTCAACCGTTGTCCCACTCATAGCGCTCTCAGACTCGGCCAACACTACTTGTGGATTACCTGAGATCGTGCTTTTAAAGGTTTTTGCTAGATCTAGCGGCTGTTTAGTCGTTGTGTAACTTGGCGTCTTACCTTGCTCAGCAACTTTGTCAAAACAAGCCAAACGTGCAGCACTATTCTGTACTTGGCTACACTCAAAAAACAACTTCGCCTGCGCAGCAATAAACTCTTTACTGACTACTTTGCGAGTCTGATCCGCTTTATCAACATCTACCGACTGCCCGCCAACATCTTGTGGTATCTCATAATCTTGATATTCTACCGATTCCAATGCGGTCTCTGGTACTGATGGTAACTCACTGTAAGCCTGCTCTTCATTAGCAGCCTGTACTTGTGCCGTAAAGCAGGTCAATGCTATGCCAACAGCCATGGTTAAATGATGTTTTTTTGTTTGAAGGAAGATATTTTTTCTCGCTTTAATAAAAGACTTAGACGGTCGCTGTGCAATAATATGGGAAAACATAAACATCCTTTAGCTCACTGATAATTCATAGCGTCAGCAAGTATATAAAGTAATAAACTTGATCATTAGCATCATTGCTAAAATAAAATAAGAAGCAAACTAAAACCAATGACATTCGAACATAAAAGTCAGCAATTACCATTGGTAATGTTTTTTTAGCATTGTTGCTTTATTGTAATGAAAATATAAGCACTATACTAGCGTTATCGCTGCACAATACAAATATCACTGTAAATAAACCATTTTAAACCAAAAGCTTAATACTAAAATAATAGATATATCTTGAGATAATAAAAAAGCCAACGTACTGTCACCATAGTACGTTGGCTTTTTTAGATTTTTAAGCCTAGGGTGTGTCCTCATTTTAAAAATGGTGATAAAAATAAGATAAATCGCCGTCAAATGAGGAAAATAGTGCAGGTAACATCAAGATATTGACCAACTATTTGACGATGTTTGGCAAAATTTAGCTATTTTTAGCCCATTTAGAGGACACTCGTTTGAATTGAGGACATGCCCTAGATAATAGACTTACTCGCATTATCAAAAATTAAGTATCAGTTGTTCAGCATCGTCAATGTCTGCTCAAACTCTGAACGACCGATTTCACCCACTTGTTGATTGGTCAATTGACCATCCTGATAATAAAGCAATGCCGGTGGGCCAAATAATTTATAACGCGCTAAGATAGCTTTCGAGTCAGCAGTCGTCTCAGTGATATCAAGTTTGACCAACTGCCAATCTTGCATTTGTGTTGGACGATTATGAAACAAATTTTTATCCATAATACGGCACTCTATGCACCATTCAGCAGTGACATCGACAATAATTTTTGGGTTGGCCGCGATAATAGCATCTAACTCAGCCAAGGTAGTGACCGTCTGATCAGTTGCATCATTAGCCGTTGTCTGACCAGAGGTCGCCTGCATCATCGGCGCTGCACTCAATGAGGCGAGCGGATGTAAACTGTCATCGTTGCCTAATGCTGCACCGACAACCAAACAAGCCGCCCAAATACCCGCGAGCAAGCCGAACGCTTGTGTCAGCATTCGACCTTTACCTAACCAGCCCCACGCCCATGTAGCAACAACCATAAACCATAATGCCCAAACCATTAGCATTATTGGTGATATAAAGACACGCTCAATTAATAATAGCGCCACAGCAAAGAGCAATAAAGCAAAACCTTGCTTGACCCAATTCATCCAATCGCCAGCTTTTGGCATTATTTTGCCTTGCGTCGCACCGATTAGAATAAGCGGAGCAGACAAACCAAAACCAAGCATAAATAAAGCAGCAAAGCCAAGCAATGGACTGCCAATCGTAGACACCGCAAGCAACGCACCAAATAGTGGCGCAGAGACACACGGTGACACAACCAACGCAGATAAGAAGCCAGCGATTAAACTACCGCTTGTACTACCAAGCTTACTATCGCCCGCTTGACTCAAGCCTTGCATCTTACTGCTAAGAGCTCCTGGTAAGCGAATACTAAATAACCCAAGCATATAAAGCGCCAGTAAAACAAAAACAATCGCAAAGCTAATCAGAATAATGGGGTTTTGTAACCAACCAATAATGCCTAATGATTCACCAAATACCGCAATAACAGCACCCAAGATACCATAAGCAGTCGCTACACCAATGGCGTAACTGGTGGTTAACATAACACCACGTTTCACCGTTGGGTTCTCCTCACGAGCCACGATATTGGCAACGATAGGTAGCATCGGTAAGACACATGGCGTCAACGCTAAACCAAGTCCTGCTAAAAACAATAAAACTAACGCTATCCAAGGATGAGATCCTAAACCAAAAGGATCGCTATCAATCACGCTATCAGCAGTAAGACTGTTTGGCGCGGTGCTCCCTACTGCTTCTCCATCTGTATCCGCACCAGAGATAGTATTGGTGGTAAGTGAGTCTTCTGAATCATCTTCACCTAGCAATGCATAATCAACAATCTCATCATCTGCTTGCCCTGCTTCAAAAACATCTGTACCCGTCGCTTGCTGATTTTCATCAGTCATAGCATTGTTATTTGTCTCAGAACCATCAGCTGAAGAGTTTTGGACTGTAGCAGAGTCACTAGTAGCACTTGCTGCTGATTGCTGTGATGTCGCTGCGATATTGATCGTAGTATTAATTTTTTCAGGTGGATAGCAGAGTCCTGCTTTCGCACAGCCCTGCCAACCAATGACCACCGCAGCATTATCTATACTATTGCTGTTGTTACTCGTCAACGTGGTCGTCGCAACCATATTTATCTGATCAAATACTGGCACTTGACCAAAGGTTGGATCATCAATTAATACAGGCGTCTGACTAAAAGTAAAAGGTGCCGCTGTCACGCCAGTCGGCAACGTCAGCTTGATTTGGTTTTGATAAACATAATGCCCAGGCGTGATATCAAAATTAATGGCTAAGCGTGTACCATTATCAGTAGCGTTAGTATCCGTAATAACCTGAAAGGCCTCATCGACTGGCAAAAACTTTGACGGATCGCTACTTTTTTTATTACCAAACAAGTCACCCAATCCAGCCGCTTGCGTGGTCATAGATACAGTTGTCAACCCCGTCGCTACTAGACTAGTAGGTAGAAATCCTGTGAACAATGAGCTGCTAGCAATTATCAATGCCAGTAGATAAGATTTTTTAGTAGGACGATTTAGCGTTAGTGATGAGGGTTTTTCTGTTGCCTTAATCGACATGGGTGGCTACCTATTTATTACCAATATTCTATTTATGACTAGGGTCTGATGAACCTTCAAATATTAGGGCTACTGATTGCTAAAACTACACCAAACTAGGTGCAAGCCAATGATAATCTCGAGACTTTGACTTTAGCTAGGCTTGCCACAACGTTTGGAGTGATGTTAGCACCAGCTTTTTAGAACACCATATTTGAATATCAAACAGACACTGATGTATGAATCGATCCACTAACTACTGAACCGCAATATTAACTGTGGTTTTTATCTTTTCTGGTGGATAACACAGCCCTGCTTTAGCACAACCTTGCCACCCAATCACAACCGGTACATTCTTAGCACCTTTACCATTGCTTGTTGTCAGCATGGTAGTGGCGACCATATTTTTTTGCGTAAATACTGGCACCTTACCAAAGGTCGGATCATCAATTGAAACAGGTGACTGACTAAAAGTAAAAGGCGTAGCACTCACCCCTTTAGGAAAGCTCATAGTAAGCTTATTTTTATAGACGTAATGCCCTGGCGTGATATCAACAGCAATAGATAAGCGTGTACCTTTAGACATTGCCTTAGTACTACTACTCACTTGAAAAGCTTGCTCAACTGGTAAAAATTTCGATTTTTTCGCCGTGTTATTACTAAATAGCTCACCTAACCCTGCTGCCTGCGCACTCACAGATATCATGGACGACATACTCATAACAGTAAATGCAAGCACATAGATTTTTTTGGCAGCATGTTTTGATATTGTTGCCGATGTTGATATTGACGTTTGGATTGACATAAATGATTACCTTTAGCTGCTGCTTTTCAGGACTGGTATGTATCTTTAATCTGAACAGTACACGTTACAAAAGGTGGCTAGCATATGACTCACCTATACAGAGCCTTATAACGTAAAAACTATATCGAATGGTATTCTTTGCCTACTAATAAAAAATATCAACCAATAATTATCTTATTGATTGATGTCATAGTCGATTCAATTTAAAAATAGTACAAAGCAACTGAAGATGTATACGTGATACCGCAAGCGAGACGCTGTCATGCTTTTTCTGTAATACTTTTATAGTGGAGTGACTATAGTATTGAGCAATGAGTCATTTAAAACGTCATACACCCCAAGGATACTTGTATAGATTTATAGACAGTTAATTCAATTTGGTGCTGACTACCACTAGGGTCTGTTGCTGACTATTCAATAACTCTCACTATAGCTTGACGAATGGTTTTACCATAGTAAAAATGTGACTCAGTCAACAATATACAACAGTAAGCAAATATTAAGAAAGCTATGGTATGTCATGAGTTAGATTGTATGACTTAAAATGAGAAGGATGGTAAATAAGAAAATTACCATTAAATAGACACCTTTCAAGCCCTATTACCAAGCAACCAGGTGATAACCATCCATCGCATTTACTTTGATAAATTGCAGACTTTAGGGTTTGGTACACACTCATCAATCAATGATAGATACCGCCACACCATACCTAAAAATCAACCACTCAAAAAAGTGGTGTAGAGTCACTACTGTCTGGCATCAGACCTTTCAACAATAAAACGTCTAAATTCTGTTGTTGCAGTTTTTTATCGAAATCATTTACCTCTGCAATCAACATTCTTTCGATTCGCTTATCGCTAGAAAAAACACTCAAGCGGGCACAAATAACCGCCAGTTGATAAATGCGTTTTTTACAATAACCATCTAGCCCTTGTAACAGCCTAACCATATGCGGTGTTTCAAGACTGGCATAGTCATAATCTGCCACAACTTGTTGACCAAGTGCCATAACACTATAGCTAATAGATAAATGCGCACAAAAATAACAACTGAATAAATAGCCAACAACATGACCAATATAGTAACCACGATCATAGGTAAAACTACTCACGCCAAAGTGGCTGAGCACGTAGTTATTGAGACTACCTTGATCAAGGATAGGTTTGGCATGTTTTAGCTTACCAATAGTCGCAAAACACAATGGGTTGCGACCATCTTGAGTAGTGAGCTGCCAACCTGCTGGTTTTTGGGCTGGCATGTGACGAACAACATCAGCAATGATATCATCGACGACATGCAACTGCTGCCAAAGACGTTCTAGTCCATCCGTATCCATCAAACCACGTTTATCGAGCTGCTGAGCAAGCAAATATTGCTGACGTTCTACGAACTGTGGTTTTAGCGTTTGCACCAAATACGTAGGACGGGTGCCCGCTGAAGCCATGTATAGCAACCGAGTACGATCATATTGAGAGTGATACAGTGCCACACGCTGCTCTGCGATATTGGTCTGACTATCAGCAGGTTTTTGCATGGTAACATTGCTATCAGCAGCCACAGTAGCTGAGCTGTTAGATATTACCGTCACGTCTTCTGAGTGTGGTAACGTAAACAATGCTAACAATGCAGCTTTATCAAGAGGCTCAGCCACACTATCTGCTTGCACACTATCTGCAAGGCATTGGTCGTCTTCACCCTTGCCTTTGATGTGGTTTGTATTGCCTTGTTTTTTTGCGCATGCAACAGAGCCTTGTTGGTTCTCGGCTTGTGCATCTGGCTTTGCAGTCGGTTCAGTCATAACATACCATCAGCAGTATAAATAAACATCATCTAGGCCGTGCGATATGAACACCATGTAGTGAAATATCTTACGCTAAACACAAACGCTCATACCCAGATAACTCATTAGCCCATAGTAACTGAATACAAGCGCATTGTCAGCCGTACATCGTCGAAATACTAGGGCGTGTCCTCGTTTTGAAAATGGTAATAAAATGAGATAGGTAGTACGAATAATATCAAGTCATTAGCAAGCTACTTGATGCAGCTTGGCAATAGTTTAACCACGTCTGGTCCATTTATAGTTTAAATTGAGCACACAGCCCTACTATGGCTAAGTATATTTAACGTAAACTAGGGTGTGTCCTCATTTTAAAAATGGTAATAAAAATGAGATAAATTGTAGTCAAACAAGGAAAATAGCGCAGATAATATCGAGATATTAGTCAGCTATTTGACACCGTTTGGCAAGATTTAGCCATTTTTAACCCATTTAGATGGCTATCGATTGAATTGAGGACACGCCCTAAACCATTATTCTTTTTTGATACTGTTGACGATATACTTTGGGGGACACCCCATATACACGCTTAAAGGCCTGACTAAAAGTAGAATCTGATGCATAACCAACTAACTCACTAATACGGCCAATACTGTTTTGCTGCAAACGCAAATAACGGGCAGCTAAACGTAGGCGATAATCCATAAGATAAGTCAATGGCGGTATGCCAACCGTATCTCTAAAACGCTGTGCAAAGCTTGATCGTGACATCCCAGCTACCCCAGCGAGCTTATGTATCGTCCAACTTTGATTGGGGGATTCATGCATAGCCACCAACGCTTTGGTCAAAAAAGGATCTTTCATAGCTTTTAGCCAGTTTTCCGTCGCCTCAGGTAAGCTTTCAATATACACACGCAAACACTCAATCATCATAATGCTTGCCCAATGATTGATGACAGCGGTCTTCCCCATGCGATCACGCTCAGCCTCTAGGGTCAGCAGCTTAATCTCTACGTCAATCACTTCAAACCTACCATCAGATGCGTCGTTAATTTCGGGTAAAATCGATGGCAACACAGATAATAAAGGACGTATCATCTCTTTATCATACTTACATTCAATTAATATCAAAGAGGAGTTGGGGTCACCATTACCATCAATATCCAGCGTATGTTTTTTACAATTGAGCAATGAGTCATCTAATGGTTCAGCAGCATCGCCATGATGATTTAACGCATAGCTAACATGTCTATGTGCATTAGGAATCATAATCATATCACCAGCATGGGCCTGTCGTAGACCGTTACCGACATCAATACAAAAGCTACCAGACATGACCAAATAAAATAAAATCGTATCTTTCCTAGTAATTGAATAAGACCAATTACCAGCACCATTTAACCGATAGTATTTGGTTTCAAACAAATGCACATTTTGTAGCAATACGCTCAATGCGTCCATCAATTATTTCCTCGATAAGATAAGGTCAATATATTCCATACACTATATGGATTTAAAGGTTTCTCATGACACCTGACTTAAAAACGTATCGCTATTGGTCTATATCAAAGCAAATAAAGAATAATGAAACAAGCACAGAGAAATGCGGCTTATTAAAAACAACCTATA